>DASTVC010000143.1:0-5210 GCA_035759295.1 Longimicrobium sp.
GTCGTCGCGGGGACGCTGTTGAGCGGCATGTCCACCAGCGTGGTCACGCCGCCGGCCGCCGCGGCCCGCGTGGCGGTCTGGAACCCCTCCCACTCCGTGCGGCCCGGCTCGTTGATGTGGACGTGCGTATCCACCAGCCCCGGCATCAGCACGGCGTCGCCGACGTCGATGCGCGGCGTGGCGGCCGGCACATCTTCCCAGGCCGTGACGGCGGTGATGATGCCGTCGCGCACGTGCACCGCCGCCGGCCCCATTCCGCCACCCTCCACCACGCGCCGCCCGCGCAGGATCAGGTCCGCGGGGCCGGTGGCGCGATCGGGGGCGGGGATGGGAGGCATGGGGCGGATCAGTCCGGCTTGGGGCTGGATTGCCGGGTGGCGTAGACGTGCGACATCCGCACGGCTTCTTCGCCCAGGCTCTTCGTATACTGCCTGCCCGCGTCGGGGCCGAAGTTGCGGATCATCAGCATCACCGCGTTCTCGCCCAGCACCTGCGCGACCGCGGCGGGGTTCAAGTTCTGGCTCTGCGCCTGCTGCAGCGCGTCGTGCATGATCTTGCGGGCGGCGTGCAGGTGCCGCTCGACCAGCTCCCTCCGGGACTGCTCCACTACGTTTTCTCCGGAAAACACGGACGGATCGGGACTTTTCTCAGATCCCACAGCTTACCGCCCTCCGCGCGCGCGCGCAAACGTGCCGGGCCAGGCTCCCGCGCGGCGCTCCGCCGCGATAGGTTGGGGCTTCCGATCGACCGCAACGATGGATGGAGCGCGTACGTGAACGTCAGCCAGACCCTTCTCAAGTCCCGCATCCCCGACCTTCCCGCCGATCCCGAGCAGGTGGCGGATGCGCTGCGCCGCGCCGGCTTCGAGGTGTCGCGCATCGCGCCGCTGGCGGAGTTGCTGCAGCCGATCGTGGTGGCGCGGGTGGAAGCCGTCACGCAGCACCCCAACGCCGACCGCCTGAAGGTCTGCGTGGTGAACGACGGGACCGATCAGTCTCTGCAGATCGTCACGGGCGCCAGCAATGTGGTCGCGGGCGGATTCTACCCCGTCATCCGCAGCGGCGTCCGGCTGCCGAACGGGACCAAGATCAAGCGCGGGAAGATGCGCGGCGAGGTGAGCGAGGGGATGCTGGGCTCCGCCGACGAGCTGGAGCTGGGCACCGACCACGCGGGGCTGCTGACGCTCGCCGGCGAGCCCGCACCCGGCACGCCGCTCCCGGAGGTGATGGAGATCCCCGGCGTCGTCTATGTGATCGACGGCAACCCCGAGCTGAACGAGATCATCCGCGCGCTGGGCGGGGATGTGCCGGAGGCGGAGGTGGAGACGCCGGGGTCGGAGGCGGAGGCGAAGGAGACGGCGTAGAACGCCGGAGCCCTCACCCCCGCCGACTTCGCCGCTCGTTCCTCGCGGCTCGCGGCGACCCCTCCCCCAAACTACGGGGGAGGGGTGGTTTGGGGCTGGGTGCGGTGTGCTGTGGATGGGGTGGCGCGGGATGGTAGGCCGCCCCCCATCCCCGACCCTTCCCCCACAAACGGCGTGGGGAAGGGAGAATTCGATCGCGCTTCGGCAGGTCGGGTGCGTCAGCCCGGGCAATCGGGTCGCGTCACCTCTCCCCCATGCTGTTTATGGGGGAGAGGCCGGGAGAGGGGGGTCCCAGCGGACGCAGTTCGAATCCTCCCTCAACACATACGAATCGGCCCCGGCGCTTCGGAAAGCGCCGGGGCCGATCTGCATCAACCGAAAAACGTACCCTCGTACCCTCGTACCCTAGAACGCGGTGCCGTTTGCGCGGGTGCCGCCGGACGACGTCAGCGAGCTGATGGCGGTGTGCAGCACCCACGTGCCCGTCGCGGACACGTCGGGGCTGCGGTTCATCGACACGCCGTCCGTGGAGCTGAGCGAGGACGGGTAGCTGTAGCTGGTGATCGTCGTGGTGCCGTTCTTCAGGATCACCGAGTCGCCGCTGTTGCCCAGCGCCAGCGTGCCCGTCGAGGCGGCGACGGCGTTGGTCAGGCCGCCGGGGATGCCGGAAGCGCCGCCGTAGACCACGATGGCCTTGCCCGGGTTCAGCGTGGTGCCGGCCGCGAAGGTGTGCTTGACGCCCGCGCCGTCGCTCAGCGTCCATCCGCCGATGCTGATGGCCGTGCCGCCCACGTTCACGAGCTCGACGAACTCCAGCGCGGTGTTGCTCCCCGCCTCGTTGGCCATGATCTCGTTCAGGATCACCTGCGCCGGCGTGGAGCTGACCGTGATGGTGAACGCGGCGTCGCTGGCGTCCGTCACCGTGGCGTTGGCGGCGTCGGTCACCCGCACCTTCGCCGTCGTGCTGGCGGTGTTGGGCACCGTCCACCCGTAGCTGCCGGCGGAGGCGGCCGTGCTGGAGGTGATCACGTTCCAGGTGGAGCCATTCAGCGTGTACTCCAGCTTGACGTTCGTCACCCCGGACGAGGTCCAGGTGATGTTGTGCGCGCTGCCGCCAACCCACGACTCGCCGCCGTTGGGCGCGGTCACCTGCACCGTGCCCGTTCCGCCGCCGCCGCTCCCGAAGGTGTAGCGGCTGAGCACCGGGTAGTGGTCGCTGGTCGACGCGTCGTAGCTGCTGATGAACGAATCCACCCGGTACACCTCCGTGGACGACGGAACGAGCGTGGCGTTCAGCTCGTTGGTGTTCAGGTGGTGGTCGATCATGTCCGGAAAGCCGGTGGTCGACGCCACGCCCGCCAGCGACAGGGCGCGGGTGGGGAACGCATAGTTGGCCGCGTCGCTCACGAAGTTCTGGTACGGCGACGCCTGCCCCACGGTGATGCTGGTGTCCACGTCGTCGTTCCAGTCTCCGACGACGATCACCTTCTGCGTGGGATACGTCGTGTCCAGGTACGACTTGAGGGCGTTGGACGCGTTCTGCCGGCGCTGCCAGCTGGGCACGTCGTCGAATGCCTTCATGTGCAGCACGATGACGACTACCTGCTCCGTGGTGCCGTTCAGCGTCACGTTCAGCTTCACCTCCAGCGGCGGCCGGCCGGCGAAGTCGGTGTCGTACGCGGTAAGGATCACCTTTGCGCTCACCAGCGAGGCGATGGAGCTCTTGTACAGGATCCCCACCTTCTGCTCGGTGGATGCGTAGTAGGTGGAGCCGCTGGTGACGACGGATTCACCCGCCAGAAAGCCGGTGTAGCCGGGAAGCTGGCTCTCCAGGTTGTTCCACGCCGTCTGGTCCGTGATCTCGGCCACGCCCCAGATGTCGAAGTCGGTGCCGCTGATGACGTCCCTGGCGTTGCTCAGCTGCAGCGGCTCGTTGGTGGGCCCGTTGGCGGTGCTGCCGAACCACTCGATGTTCCAGCTGGCCACGTCCAGCGTGGCGGCCGTCCCCTTCGCCGGGATTACGGCCAGCGCGGGGGCGTCGGGAGCGGTGATGCCGCGCACCCCGCCGGAGTGCGCGTCGCAGGCGGCAAAGGTTACGGAAAGGAGCGCGCCGAGCACCGGCGCGACGTGGCGGTGGCGAAGACGGATCATCCGGGGCTACCTCAGGTCAGAAGAAACGGCGAGAGGAGGGGCGAGCCGGGGGGATGCGGCGCGCCGACGCGATGGGACCGGCTGCAAAACAAAAAGAGCGGCGGGGAATGTATGCCATTCCCCGCCGCTCCGCCAGACTCCCGCCGTCTCGATCAGGTCACGCCGGATGCAGCGCCCCGTTGCCGTTCGTCCCCACCCGCGAAACGAAAATGTGCGCGGGCGGAACGTTCAGCGGCTCGAAGCTCGCCTGCATGCTGTCGAACACGCGCTCCAGGTCAGCCCGCACCTTGCTGCTGAACTGGTAGACCAGGAAGGCGCCGCCCGGCCGCAGCGCGTCGCGGGTGCTCTGCACGATGGACTCGCGCACTTCCGCCGGCATGGTGCTGAAGGGAATGCCGCTGATGGCGTAGTCGGCCAGCCCCAGGCCGCGCTCGGCCAGCACGCGCGACACGTCGGCCGCGGAGCCGTGCACCACGTCCAGCCGCGGATCGGGGACGGCGGCGCGCAGGTACTCCACGAAGTCCCGGTTGGTCTCCAGCACCACCACGCGCGCGTCGGGGTGCATGCGCTTGAGCACGTGGCGGGTAATGGTGCCCACGCCGGGCCCGTACTCCACGAACACCCGCGCGCGCTCCCAGTCCACGGGCTTGAGCACCTGCTCGATCAGGAACCGCGAGCTGGGGATGACGGAACCAAGCATCTTGGGATGCTTGATGAAGTTGCGCGAAAACAGCAGGATGGGATGCTGGCGTTTTACGGGCTGCCTGGTGCGACTGGGCACGTGCTACCTCTCGTGTCGTCGTGGATCGGGTTCGGGGCGCGTCGCCGGTGCTCCGCGCGTGCCACACTGCGTCCGCGCCGGTAACAGCATACCCGTGCCGGGTGGGTGCTGAATCGGGCCGCGACGCCGCGCGCGACGGAAGGGTACGTTGCGCCGGGCCGCACCGCCACACGTATATTCCGTGCCGCCCGCTTTCGGTCCACCCGTGCCGCCACCCGCCGCGCCCGCGCAGCCGCCGTTAGATGCCGCTTGTTTCCTGTCCCGACTGCGCCCGCGAGGTCTCTACGGAAGCGCCCGCGTGCATTCACTGCGGCCGGCCGCTGGCGACATCCTCATCCCCCGTTAACGTGGCGGGAAGGCCCACGGCCGGGATCGCCACGGCGCTGGTGCTGGGGGTGCTGACGATCGTCTGGGGTGGCGCAGCGCGACCCGGCGCGCTCTCCCGAGATGCGGGACGCCAACGCGCTCATCAACGCCATCCACGTGCTGGGGAACGCGGCGCTGCTCATCCTGGCGCTGCTGGCGTTGTGGGGGCACCGCGGCGCGGCCGCGCGGATCCGCGGGCTGTCCGGCGCCATGATCGCGGCCCTGTGCGGCGCCATGCTGCTGCTGTGGCGCACCCTGGCGGACATGAGCAGCCCGGCGGACGAGCCCGCCGGGCTGATCGCGGGGGTAGCCGTGATCAGCACGGTGCTGCAGATCGCGCCTTGGCTGCTGTACCTGCGGCTCTTTCGCAAATCGCGCGATCCCTGAGCGCCGCGCGCGTTCCGTATCATCCGAAGTCATCATCAGCCGGACCTTCATCCACCTCCTTGCCAGGGGACAGAGACCATGCCGCTGACCGCCTGCCCGGACTGCGCCCGCGAGGTTTCCACGGGGGCGCCGGCCTGCATCCACTGCGGCCGGCCGCTTGCG
>DASTVC010000144.1:0-4159 GCA_035759295.1 Longimicrobium sp.
CCGTGTGCAGTCTGCAATGAGAATGGAACGCAGAGAGCGCAGAGAAGAAACGAGAGAGCGCAGAGGACTGACGAAGGTGTATCCTCTGCGCTCTCTCGTTTGAACTCTGCGCTCTCTGCGTTGAATCCTTGCCGACCTGCACACCGAACTGGAGGATTTGGTATGAGGCCTTCTTTCCCTCCCTTTCCGACCCACGAAATCCCAAGCAATAGCAATGATTTCCTGAGGGAGGCGCCGCACCGCATCCTGCTGATAGGATGCAGCGTGGCGCCGACCGAAGGATCTCGCCGGCATCACCGCGAGGCCGGCTTCGACACTCGACGGCGGGCCCCGCAGCGGCGGAGAGGAGATCCTTCGGTCGCGCGCAAGCAATTGTGCTGCTTCTGATTCTGCGCAGCGCTCCCTCAGGAAATCATCGATCCGTTTCAAGGAAGTACGGCGTGTGCTTCACTCCCCGCCCGACGGAGGCGAAATCTCGATCTCCCAGCTGGTGCGGATGTCCGGCGCCAGGGATGCCGCCACGGAGCAGTACCGGTCGAACGAAAGCTGCACCGCGCGCTCCACGTGCTCGAGCGGCGAGTCGGTGGCGACGCGGTAGGTAAGGTGCACGTCCGTAAGCCGCCGCGGATGCTCCGCCGCGCGCGAAAAGCGCACCGACACGCTGGCGGCCGTGGGCGGCGTGCGGCGCTTTTCCAGGTAGTCCACCACGTCGATGGCGCTGCACGAGGCAATGCTCACCACCAGCGCGTCCACCGGGCTGGGCGCGTCCGCGCGCTTTCCATCCACCTGCATCGTGGGGCCACCCGCCGGGCCGCCGCGCCAGCGCATTCCGCCCTCCCACTCCACCTCGATCGGGTACTCCACGGGCACTCCGTCCGGCATTCTTCCTCCCAGCTCACACAAGGCAAAAGCCCGCCCCGGTGTGGGGCGGGCGCTCAATCCGGCCGACGTCCGCCTGCGTCAGGAGCGCGGCGGCGGCGGGTCGCGCGGCTTGGTGCGGTTGGTCGCGCTGATGATGCCGATGCCGATCAGCACGATGGCCCCTACCGCAATCCACGTCGTGGGCACGCCCAGCAGGGTGGCCGCAATGGCCAGCCCGATGACCAGGACGATAAAACCGATCAGGAACGTTGCGAAAGACGACATGCGATCTCTCCGGCTTGGGTTCTGTGCGCGAACGATGCAGAAGCGGTGCCGGACGGTTCTCCAGATCGCGCATCAGGTGGCGCGAACGCTTGCTTCCGCGCACCTCCGAGGCCCTCTGCCGATCCGCATCCCTCCCTGAAAAAACGCGGATGGCCCTCTGCCGCGTTCCACCTTCTCCCCGTTTCCGACACCCGAGGGATCGTGCCTCGTCGCGAGCCAGAGGAAACGGAACGAGAAAACTCTGCTGACTCTGCTAACTCTGCGTGAGGCCAATCTTTACTGGAGCCCCGGCAGGTGCTTTGCCGTGAGCGCCTCCAGCCAGCCGTGGATGCGGCCGTTGGTGGCCAGCACGCGGCCGGTGTGCAGCGGAGGGTCCGCGTCGCCGGGCCAGCCGGTCACGCGGCCGCCAGCCTCGGACACCAGCAGCATGCCGGCCGCCACGTCCCACGGCGCCAGGCCCATCTCGAAGAACCCCTCCACCCGCCCCGCCGCCACGAACGCCAGGTCCAGCGCCGCGCTCCCCGCCCGCCGCACGTCGCGCGTGCCGCGGACCGCGTCGGCTACCAGCAGCATGTAGGCGTCCAGCTCGCCCTTGCCGCGCTTGAAGGGAAAGCCCGTCGCCAGCAGCGCGCGGCCGGGGTCGTCCGTCTCCGTCACGTGGATGCGGGCGCCGTTCATCCACGCCCCGCCGCCGCGGACCGCGTGGTACACCTCCTCCAGCAGCGGCGCGTGCACCACTGCCGCCGCCAGTCCGTCGTCGTCCGCGAAGCCGATGCTCACGCAGACGAACGGGTGCCCGTGGATGAAGTTCGTCGTTCCGTCGATGGGGTCCACGTACCAGCGGCGCCCCGTGTGCACCCGCTCCGACGAAAGCTCCTCGCCCACCACGCGGTCGTCGGGAAAGCGCGCGCGGATGGTCCCGGCGATGGCGCGCTCCGCCGCCTCGTCCACCGCCGTCACCAGGTCCGCGCGGCCCTTCTCGCGGATCTCGTCGGCCCCGCCGCGGCCCAGGATGAGCGCCGCCGCCGCGGACGCCGCCCGCTGCGCCACTTCCAGCTCCGCCGCGAACGGCGCCGTCCTGTCCCTCATCCTTTACACCATCATTACAGGTGGCCCGGAACTCCCGCCGTCCGCCGGCGGTACGCAGAGCGCCCAATGCGCCGCCCTGCGCGGCGGTGGCGCGGGGCGCGGGCAACCTGTACATTGCGCCGTCCGCACGCAAGAAAAACCCGGCATCCACTTGCAGCCACCACCGCGGCTTCCCTGCCGCGGACGCGCGCATCCACGCGCGTGCAGGCCAACCCCGACCTTTTGACCCGCATGAGCAAGCACCCCTCCCAGGCGTACGCAGGCGGCGGCCCCGCGCCGCATGCGTCGACTGACCGAGCGTTCTTCGGCCACCCGCGCGGCCTGTCGACGCTGTTCTTTACCGAGTTGTGGGAGCGGTTCTCGTACTACGGGATCCGGCCCCTTCTGGTGCTGTTCATGGCGGCCGCGCTGGCCGACGGCGGAATGGGGATGAGCCGCGACCAGGCGGCGCCCATCGTGGGCATCTACGGCGCCAGCGTGTACCTGGCCTCGCTTCCCGGCGGCTGGATCGCCGACCGGCTGCTGGGCCTTCGCCGCGCCATCTGGTACGGCGGCATCCTGATCGCGCTGGGGCACGGCTCCATCGCCCTCTCCGCGATCGCGGGCAAGCCGGCGTTCTTCCTGGGGCTGTTCCTGATCGTCCTGGGCACCGGGCTGCTCAAGCCCAACATCAGCGCCATCGTGGGCGACCTGTACCCCGAGGGCGGCGCCCGGCGCGACGCGGGCTTCTCCATCTTCTACATGGGCATCAACGTCGGCGCCCTCATCGCCCCGCTGGTCACCGGCTACCTGGGCGAGGACGTGGGCTGGCACTACGGCTTCGGCGCCGCGGGCGTGGGAATGGTCATCGGCCTCATCTGGTACCGCATGTCGGCCGACCGCACCCTGGGCGACATTGGCCTGCAGCCCTCCGGCAGCGAGCAGGAGCGCCGGGCGGCGGTAAAGTACCTGATGATGGGCTTCGGCGTGCTGGCGCTGATCGTCCTGGGGGTGAGCCTGTCGGGGCTCACGCCGCTCGACATCGCGCAGAACATGAGCTACGTGATGGCGGCGCTGGCGCTGGGGTACTTCGCCTACATGTTCTTTGGCGCCGGGCTGAACCTGGACGAGAAGAAGCGGGTGGCGGTGATCATCGTCCTCTTTGTCTTCGCCACCATCTTCTGGTCGGCGTTCGAGCAGGCGCCCACCTCGCTGAACCTGTTCGCCGCGGACTACACCAACCGGGTGATCGGCGGATGGGAGATGCCCATCCTGTGGCTGCAGAGCGCCAACTCGTTCTTCGTCATCGCGCTGGCGCCGGTGTTCGCGGCGCTGTGGGTGTCGCTGGCGCGCCGCCGCGGCGACCTGAGCAGCCCGGCCAAGTTCGCCCTGGGCCTGTTCTTCGCCGCCATCGGCTTCGCCATCATGATCTACGCGGCGCGCGCGGTGCTGGCGGGCGGCGCGGGCTTCAAGGTGTCGCCGTGGTGGCTGGTGGCCAGCTACTTCTTCCAGACCATCGGCGAGCTGTGCCTGAGCCCGGTGGGGCTGAGCTCCATGACCAAGCTGTCGCCGCGCCGGTTCACGGGGCAGATGATGGGCGTGTGGTTCATGGCGGCGGCCATGGGCAACCTGATCGCCGGCATCGTGGGCGGCCACGTGGACCCTGAGAACCCGGCGCAGATGCCGGCGCTCTTCACGCGCACAACCATCTCACTGCTGATCGCGACCGCCGTGCTGGCCGCGCTCATCGTCCCCATCCGCCGGATGATGCAGGAAAAGCCCGCGAACAGCTGACGGCTGCTTCGGTGGATGAAAAGCGCCGCGTGCCCGGTCCGGGTGCGCGGCGCTTTCTCCGTGAACGGGTGAACGGGTGAACGGGTGAACGGGTGAACGGGTGAACGGGGCGGCGCGCGAAAGGTTGCCTGGTGGCAGCACGGACGCCGGG
>DASTVC010000145.1:0-2684 GCA_035759295.1 Longimicrobium sp.
GGTTTTTGGGGGAGGTGCGAGCCTGAGCGAGTAAGGGGGCGCCTGCGGGCGTCAGCTCGATCCCTATCGTAGCGGGATCGAATTCTCCCCTCTCCGTGAGGAACGAACGGGGAGGGGCCGGGGGAGGGGCACCCCGCGGACGCAGTTCGATGCCGTTCGAGGACGTCCAGATCCCAGCGGCTACGACGTCACTCACGCACTCACGCACTTCCGCACTCACGCACTCACGCACTCACGCACTTCCCATCCCGTGAGCAGAACGTACGTCGGCACGTCGCCGGTTCGGAACGAGGATCAACGGCTGCTCACCGGGCAGGCGCTGTTCGTGGACGACGTGCAGCTTCCCGGAATGCTGCACGCGGCGTTCGTGCGCAGCGACCATGCGCACGCGCTCATCCGCGGCATCGACGCGTCGGCGGCACTGGCGCGCGAGGGAGTGGTGGCGGTGATCACGGCGGAGGACCTGGGGGACTACTGGCAGCCGGGGCCGCTGCTGGTGCCGCCGCCGCCCATCGACGGCATCGTCTTCAACCAGGCGTCGCAGGTGCCGCTGGCGAAAGACCGCGTGCGCCACGTGGGCGAGGCCGTGGTGATGGTGATCGCCGAGAGCCGCTACCTGGCCGAGGACGCGCTCACCGACATCGTCGTCGACTACGAGCCGCTGGATCCCGTCGTCGACCTGGAAGCGGCGTTGTCGGACGACGCGCCGGTCCTCCATCCGCAGCTGGGCACCAACCTGGCCGCGCACGTGGTGCAGAAGCACGGCGACTACGAAGAGGCGAAGGCGAAGGCCGACCTCGTCATCACCCGCCGCTTTCACTACGACCGCGGCGCGGCGGCGGCGATGGAGAACCGCTGCGTGGCCGCCCGCTGGGACCCGCGCGCCGAAGAGCTGACCATCTGGGACACCACGCAGGCCCCCATCCCCATCCGCAACGGGCTGTCGCGGATGCTGGGGCTGCTGGAGTCGAAGGTCCGCGTGGTGGCGCCGTTCGTGGGCGGCGGCTTTGGGCCCAAGATCATGATGTTCTATCCGGAAGAAGTCCTCATCCCCTGGATCGCCATGCGGCTGGGGCGGCCGGTGAAGTGGACGGAGGACCGGCAGGAGAACTTCTTCGCCACCACGCAGGAGCGCTCGCAGATCCACGACGCGGAGATCGCCTTTTCGGCGGACGGAAAGGTCCTGGGGATCCGCGACTTCTTTTTTCACGACACCGGCGCGTACGATCCGTACGGGCTGACCGTCCCCATCAACAGCCAGTGCACGCTGCTGGGCCCGTACGACGTGCCGGCATACCACAGCGAGTTCCGCGCGGTCTTCACCAACCGCACGACGGTCACGCCCGTGCGCGGCGCGGGGCGGCAGCACGGCGTTTTCGTGATGGAGCGGCTGCTGGACATCGGCGCGCGCGAGCTGGGGCTGGACCCGTCGGAGATCCGCCGCCGCAACTACCTGCGCAAGGACGTATTTCCGCACACCTTCCAGATCCTGTTCCAGGACTTCGCGCCCCTGTACTACGACAGCGGCAACTACGCCCCCGCGCTGGAGGCCGCGCTGGACATCGTGGGCCGCGACACCTTTCGCGCCGAGCAGGCGCAGGCGCGCGCGGAGGGGCGGTTCATCGGCCTGGGCCTGGTCAGCTACGTGGAAGGGACGGGGATCGGGCCGTACGAGGGCGCGCGGGTCACGGTGGAGCCCAGCGGCAAGGTGCGCGTGGCGACGGGCCTGGGCACGCAGGGCCAGGGGCACTACACGGCGTTCGCGCAGATCGTGGCCGAGGTGCTGGACGTGGACGTGGCCGACGTGCACGTGGTGACCGGCGACACCCGCGAGTTCGGCTGGGGAACGGGGACGTTCGCCAGCCGCGGCGCGGTGGTGGCGGGAAGCGCGTGCCACGAGGCGGCGCTGGCGGTGCGCAAGAAGGTGATCGAGACCGGCGCGCGCGTGCTGGGCGTCGAACCGGACGAGGTGGAGATCGAGGACGCCGCCGTCCGCGTGCGCGGCGATCACGGGCGGTCGATCGGGTACGGGCAGCTGGCCGGCCACGCGAATCCCCTGCGCGGCGCGGTGGTCCCGGGGACGGAGCCGGGGCTGGAGGCCACGGCGTACTTCGGGCCGGACCACGGCAGCACGGCCAGCGGCGTGCACGCCATGGTCGTCGAAGTCGACGCAGAGACGGCGATGGTGAAGGTCCTGCGCTACATCGTCGTCCACGACTGCGGCAAGCTGATCAACCCGGTGATCGTGGCCGGGCAGGTGCAGGGGGGCGTGGCGCACGGCATCGGCAACGCGTTCTACGAGCAGCTGGTGTACGACGAGGGCGGGCAGCTGCAGAACGCCAGCTTCATGGACTACCTGCTGCCGACGGCGATGGACGTGCCCAACGTGGAGATGGCGCACCGCGAGACGGATGCGCCGCTGAACCCGCTGGGGCTCAAGGGCGTGGGCGAGGCCGGGTGCATCCCCACGGGCGCCTGCTTTGCGCAGGCCATCGAGGACGCGCTGCCGCACCTGGCATTGGAGATCCGCGAGATCCCGCTGAGCCCCAACCGCCTCTTCGAGCTGCTGCGCGACGCCGGCCCCGCGGACCGCGTCAACGCCGCCGACCTGGGCGGACGCGCGGAGGCGGTGGCGGCGGATTGAGCGGGCCCTCACCCGGCTCGTTCCTCGCCTGCCCTCTCCC
>DASTVC010000146.1:0-14678 GCA_035759295.1 Longimicrobium sp.
ACCCCTCCCCCGCAGTTTGCTACGCATTACCCACAAGTATGCAAAGTGCACAAGAGCGGTAACCTTGTGGAGCGAAAGGAGAAAGGCTGACTGAACGCGGGAGGCTAGATGGCGAGGGTTACTCGGTCGGTTGAGCGTGAGCTGCGCACGCTGGATCTGGGAGACGAGCGGCGGGAGCATCGAACGAAGGTGCTGACGAGCGCCCTGCTGCTGGCCCCCGAAGCGTCGGTTCCGCAAGCGTGCGGAAGCCGGAGCGAAACCAAGGCCGCCTACCGACTGCTGAGCAATCTGAGCGTGTCCGCGGAAGCGATCCGGTCATCACATGCGGATGCCACGCTGGAGCGAGCCCGCGGGAAGAAGCGCCTGCTCGCGGTGCAGGACAAATCGAACCTGGACTATACCTGCTGTCCGGGGACGCTGGGGCTGGGCCCCCTGGATTCGCCGCTGTGCCGGGGGCTGAAGCTGCAGTCGACGCTCCTGCTGGACGAGCATGGAGAGCCACTGGGGATGGTGAGCCAGGAGGTGTGGTCTCGCGACCCGGAAGAGTTGGGGAAGAAGACGACGAGACGTGTGCGGCCGCCGCAGGAGAAGGAGAGCTGGCGCTGGCGAACCGGGTTCGAGGAGGTGGAGCGGAGGGTGCCGCCGGACCAGGAGGTGATCGGGATCGCGGACCGGGAGTCGGACATCTACTTCGTGCTCGCGATGCCCCGGCGCGAGAACCTGCACCTGCTGATCCGATCGGCGCACAACCGGTCGGTGCAGAGCGAGCACGCACACCTGCGGCAGGCGGTGAAGGCAGCGCCGGTGCTGGGCACCTGCGAGTTGGATCTGCCTCGCACCCGTAAGCGAAAGCCGCGGCGAGCCACCCTGGAGCTCCGGGCCGTGCGGGTGACGCTGAATCCGCCGCGGCACGGCAAGAACGGGATGGATCTGGGACCCGTGGAGGTCAGCGCGGTGTGGGTGCGGGAGCGCGGGGAGGTGCCCGGGTGCGAGAAGCGGGTCGAGTGGCTACTGCTGGCGACATGGCCGGTGCAGATGCTGGAGCAGGCGCTGGAGTGTGCGCGCCTGTACAGCCACCGCTGGAAGGTGGAGCGGTACCACTACGTGCTGAAGAGCGGGTGCGGAATCGAGAAGCTGCAGATGGAGACCGCCGACCGGCTGGAGCGGGCGCTGGCGCTGTACTCGATCATCGCATGGCGGCTGCTATGGCTGACGTACCGGGCACGGCTGGCGGGAGATTCCCCGTGCGGCGAGGTGCTGGAGGAGCGTGAGTGGCGGGTGCTTCTCGCGATGAGCCGTAAACAGCCGGCAAGCGAGCCCACACTGGGTGAGGCAGTGCGCCTGATCGCGATGCTAGGCGGTTTCCAAGGGAGAAAAGGCGACGGCGATCCAGGGGTGAAGACGATCTGGCGAGGCTGGCGCCGACTCATGGATTTCGTCCTCGCTTACCAGACGCTCGCTGTAGCGTAAGATATGGGTAATGGGTAGCGCAGTTTGGGGGAGGGGTCGCCGCGAGCCGCGAGGAACGAGCGGCGAAGTCGGCGGGGGAGAGGGCCTCCTGGCGTAGCCGGGAGACCGTTCACCCGTTCACCTTGTCACCCCGTCACCCCCCCGCCCTGTCCCTCGGCAGCCGCCGGCCCTCCGGGACGCTCCAGTAGATCACGTCCTCCCACCACTCCGGGCCGCGGAACTTGACGTTCGCAAAGCGCGGGTGGACGGCGTAGAACTCCGGGTCCAGGAAGATGGGCGCGTAGACGGCGTCGTCGATCACCTGCTGCTCCAGCTGCTTCCACAGGCCGCGCGACTTGGTGGTGTCGTTCTCCACCAGGATGCTGTCGATCAGCGCGTCCGTCTTCGGATTGCTGTATCCCGCGAAGTTGGGCCCGTTGGGGGGAATGCTGCGCGAGTGGAAGAGCATCTCCGCGTTGGGACCCATCACCCCCGGCCCCCATCCCCATCCCCAGAAGCTGGCGGTGAACTGCCGCCCGCGCAGCCGCTCTACCCAGCTGGCGCGCTCCATCTCCTTGATGGACAGGTCGATCCCCACCTGCCGCAGCTGCTGCTGCATGAAGATGAGCATGTCCTTGCGCATCTGGTCAGACGAACTGACCTCCATGTCGATGCGCAGCGGCTGCCCGCCCTTTTCGCGGATGCCGTCGCCGTTGGTGTCGCGCCACCCGGCCTGCTCCAGCGCCTGCTTCGCCGCGTTCGGATCGTAGGGGATGGGCCGCACGTCGGCGCTGTGCTCGCGCAGCCCGGGGGCGATGGGCGAGAGCGCCGCGGTGCCGTGCTCGCCGAACTGCGCCCGGACGATCTGCTCGCGGTTGATGGCCATCAGGAACGCGCGGCGGATGACAGGATCGTTCACCGGCGCCTTCTGCTGGTTGAAGGCGATCCACCCCGGCCGCACCTGCGCCGCCGTCTCCAGCCTGACCCCCGGCTTCCCCTCCAGCTGCGCGCGCTGCTCCGGCGCCACCTTCACGAAATCCGCCTCGCCGTTCAGCAGCTGCGTGAGCCGCGCGGTGGCGTCGGGGACCACGCGGACGATGATGCGGTCCAGCGCCGGCCGCCCCTCGGGGGCGTCGGGGTTGGCCACCACCATGATCTGCTGTCCCTTCGTCCAGGTGCCGAACTTGAACAGCCCGTTGCCCACGGGCTTCTGGCTGAAGGCGTCGAACCGCATCTGCGCGGGGTTCACCTTTTCCAGCAGGTGCTTGGGAACGGGGATCACCTCCAGCAGCGCGTTCAGCGTGCTGGGCCCGGTGCGGTTGAGCTTGACCTCCACCGTCTGCGGGTCGATGGCGCGCGCGGAGGTCACCGCGCCCACGTCCGCCTGGCGGGGTGAGGCGGTGGCGGAGTCCTGCTGCCGCTGGATGGTGAAGACGATGTCCTCGGCCGTCACCGGCTGCCCGTCGTGCCACTTGAGGTTGGGGCGCACCTTGAGGATGACCGTATTGGGATCCGGCCGCTCCCACGACTCCAGCAGGTCGGGCACGTAGTTGCTCAGCGTGCTGTCGCGCCGCGCCAGGGCGCGAAAGAGCAGGTGGACGATCTGGTACGACTGGGTGTTGTCGAAGGTGAGCGGGTTCAGGTCGTCCACGTCGCCTTCGGCCAGAAAGATGAGGGTGCCGCCCGGCGCCGCGCCGGTAAAGGTGGGATGCCCCCCGCCCACGCCCTCGTCGCCCGCGCCGCCCTTGCCCGCCGCCGGCCGGTCGCCGCCGTCGCCACCGCCGCACGCGCCGGCGGCCAGCGCCAGCATCAGCGTCCATGCGGCGGCCGACCCCCGCCGCGCCCACGCGTTCCACCGCATCGATCCTCCCCGTGTGTCTGTCCCCCACCCGCCGGTGTTCCCCGGCCCGGGTGAACGCTCCCCCCTCACTGCACAAAATCCACCACCGCGCCGGCCGGGACGCTGCCGAGCGTCGTCGACAGGCATCGAGCTGCGTCCGCGGGGTGCCCCTCCCCCGGCCCCTCCCCGTTCGTTCCTCACGGAGAGGGGAGAATTCGATCGCGCTTCGACATGGATCGAACTGGCGTCCGAACGGGCGCCCCCTTACTCGCTCAGGAGTCCACCTCCCCCAAAAAACCCTGGGGGAGGTGGACTTCGATCGTGCTTCGAAAAGGTGCGTCGCACCTCCCTCCCCCGCGCTGTTTGCGGGGGAGGGCCGGGGAGCGGGGCGGGCCCACCATCCCGCCGCCCCCCGTCCGAAGCGCACCGCACCTGCCCCACACCCAACCTCCCCCCAGTCGTTCTTGGGGGAGGTGCGAGCCTAGGCGAGCGGAGGGGGCGCGCCCCTCGCGCAACACCTTCCACCCATCGAGATCCCTGTCCCCTGTCCCCTGTCCCCTGTAACCTGTCCCCTATCCCCTAGAACCGATCGAACGTCCACGGCTTCGGCACCAGAAACGCCCGGTCGATCACGCTGATCACCTCGGGGCGGTCCACGCTGGCCTCGCCGCCGGCGGTGGCCTGCCACAGCTGCACCGCGCCGATGAAGATGCGCGACAGGGTGTCGATGGGGACGTGCACCTCGGCATCCACCGGGCCGCCGGTGTACGGCTCCACCTCCAGCCGCCCCTGGTCCATGTGCACCCGCCACGGGCCCCGGTTCTCCGGCACCTGCAGATCCACCACGTCCAGCCTGAGGGTGAGCTCCTGGTCGACGACGACCAGGTTGCGCCGCTCCAGCGCCTCTTTTACGTCCAGGATGCGGAACATGGGGCCGCGCAGCAGCGTGGCGGACGGGAACCACAGCCCCCAGCTCGGCGCGCTGAGCAGCGGCAGCCGCGGCTCGTTCAGCCGGTCGCCGAAGTGCTCCTCGGGGTGCGCGCGGTACACGATCTCGCGCCACTGGTCGCCCAGCGTGCTGAGCCACGCGTAGATGCCGCGCTGCGCGCCCAAGGTAAGCCACACGCGCTCCTCCACCTCGATGAAGCGCCGGTCGACGGGGAGGTCCGCCCGGTAGCGGACGATGGCGTACCCCTCCGCCTCGCCGCTCTCGCCCCAGTACAGCACGGCGGCCAGGTCGTCGCGGCGCCAGCTGGTGGTCCAGGCGCGCTCGCTGCGGTCCAGCTGCCCCGTCTGCAGGCGCTGCGCGGCCTCGCGGTACACGGCGCGCATGGCCGCCTCGTCGCGCTCGCCATCCACCAGGCGCACGCGCAGGCGCTCCTCCTTGTCGTCCGGGAGGAGCGAAGGGGGCACCTGGTACTGGTGCGCCTCGCCGGCCAGGCCGTATCCCAGGCTCTCGTAGAAGGCCGCGCGGAAGGGGAAGAGGGCGGATGCCACGTCGCCGCGCTCCCGGGCGTGCTCGAAGCCGGCGGTGAGCATGCGCGTGGCCAGCCCGCGCTTGCGGTGCGTGGGGGCGATGGCCACCGAGCCCACGCCGGTAACGGGCATGGAGACGCCGCTGATCCACTGCCGCAGCCAGAGCAGCTGGCAGGCGCCGATCAGCCTTCCGTCCTCTTCCGTCACCCACAGCGACTCCAGCCCGCCGTGCGGCCCGTTGACCAGGAAGTCTTCCCACCACTCGTGGCCGCGGTTGGGCGCGGGAAAGCTGTGCGCCACCAGCCGCGACACCGTGCCGATCTCGTCCGGCCGCGCCGGGCGATACGTCTCCGTCAATCCGCCTCCCCCGTGTGTTGCCGTCCGCGCCGCGCGCGGGTGACTGGCCCGCCTTTCGCAGCACCGTGCCGCCCCGGCCCGCGGTCCCCGGCGCGATAGCCCGCGCCGATGCGTGTACCGTGCCACCTTGCGCATGCGCGCGGGACGGACCCATGAACCCGTGGAAACGCACCATGACGATGCAGCTGGTCCCGCTCCGTGTTCCGCTCCTGGCGCTCGCGCTGGCCTCCATGGGCGGCGCGCCCGCCGCATGTACGCCGGCCCCCGCCACCAGCGGCGGCGCGGCGGACACCGTGCCGCCCCCCGCCGCGCAGGCCCCGTCCGCGACGGCCACGGCCACGGCGAACGCGAAGATCGACGTGATTCCCGGGCTGGAGATCCTGGTGCGCGACTCCCTGCACCTGGTGCGCGGCAAGCGGGTAGCGCTCATCACCAACCAGAGCGCCGTCACCCGCACGGGCGAGCACGCGGCCGACTACCTGAAGGCCAACGGGGTGAATCTCGTCGCCCTCTTCGGCCCCGAGCACGGCATCCGCGGCACGCTGGAGGCGGGCACCACCTTCGCCGCCGGGCGCGACACGCGCACCGGGCTTCCCGTCCACTCGCTGTACGACGCCACGCAGCGTCCCACCGCCGCGGAGCTGGAGGGGGTGGACGTGCTGATGTTCGACATCCAGGACATCGGCGCGCGGCCGTACACGTTCGTGTGGACCATGGCGATGGCGATGGAGGAGGCCGCGCGGAAGCACATCCCCTTCATCGTGCTCGACCGGCCCAACCCCATCACCGACGTGGCCGAGGGGCCGGTGATGCACATGGACGTAAAGGCCGTCACCCAGGTCATCACCGGCTACTACCCCACGCCCCTGCGCCACGGAATGACGGTGGGCGAGGTGGCGCGCTACTACAACGGCGACGCCCGCCTGGGGGTGGACCTGCACGTGGTGCCGGCGGAAGGATGGCGGCCGGACGTGTACTTCGACCAGACCGGCCTGCAGTTCGTGCGGCCCAGCCCCAACATCCGCTCCATCGACGCGGAGCTCAAGTACTCCGGGCTGGTGCTGGCCGAGGGCACCAACGTGCACGTGGGCCGCGGGACGGACGCGCCGTTCTCGTACTTCGGCGCGCCGTGGCTGGACGCGAATCGGCTGCTGCAGGCGGTGGCGCCGTACAACCTGCCGGGAGTGCGCCTGGTGCCGGAGCAGATCACGCCCACGACGGACCCCGCCGTCGACACGGAGTATCGCGGCACCCCCTTTACCTCGCTGCGCATCGAGGTCACCGACCGGCGCGCGTTCAAGCCCGTGTACACCACGCTGGTGCTGCTGAGCGAGGCCAAGAAGCAGAACCCGCAGCGGTTCCGCGTGGCCAACGCCGGCTTTACGCAGATGATCGGCTCCACCTGGGCGCGCGAAGCCTTCGACCGCGGCGAGGACCCGCGCGTCATCCAGCAGCGCTGGGACGAGGAGCTGCGCGCCTGGGAGCAGAAGCGCGAGCAGTATCGCATCTATCCGAAGATGTAAAAGACTGGGCCTCACACGGAGTCAACGGAGTCAACGGGGTTTTCTCGTGCCGGCTCCGCTGGCTCCGTCGGTGGATGAACGACAACGGCCGGTCTCCTTCTCGAGAGGCCGGCCGTTGCTTCGTCATCCGGAGCCGGCGGATTACTCGCAGGTAGTTCCCGGGTAGAACGTGCAGTGGTAGCGGCAAGTCCACTCCGGATTGCCCATGCAGGTGGGACCGTCCAGCGAGTCGGGCCCCGGGCAGGTGTCCAGCGTATTGTTGTGCGCCGCGACGGTGCCGCGCGCCGAACCGGTGCGAACGGTGTCGAACGTCTCTACCTTGAGCGCATCGACGTTCAGGGACAGCTTCTTCATGGGATCTCCTTGGACGGGGGAAGGGGGAACGGCACCGCAATTATTGACGGATATTGAAGTTAACCACGCCCTGCCGCCCTCGTCCAGCATCTCGAGAGAATCAGCGGAATCTTTACTCCGTTGACTCCGTGTGAGGCCGAATCCGTAAAAAGACTGCGCCCAGAAGATCGCTGTCATTCTGAAGGGAGGCGCCGCGCAAAAACGGTCTTCACGCTCCAAGGCCTGTGCGCCGACCGAAGAATCTTTATCGGGAACGGGCGGGGTCCTTCGCGCCGAGGCCGACGTAGCAGACAGGACCGTGCGCCCATCGTAGAGATTCTTCGGTCGGCGCACGGACAAGGGTGCGACTGGGAGGTCCAGAGCGCGCGCCTCTCTCAGAATGACACCGTCCGCTTGATCGGCGCTCTATTTCCGGATCTCGCTGGTGATTCGGACGATGCGAAACGGCCGGCTCCGTGGATGGAAGCCGGCCCGTCTCATCGTGCGAAGTCCAGAGAAAGGTCAGGCGGATGGATGGGCGTCGGGGCTCTGGGCGCGGCGAAAGCGCATCACCACCTCTTCCACCCAGTTCTCCACGTCCTCGGCGTCCTTGCCGTGCAGCGCCGTCTCTTCCTCCTCCACGCCGGCGGGCGCGGTGCCGCCGCTGCGCTCCACCCCGGCGGAGACCACGGAGCGCCACGTGGCCCGCTGCGCCGCCTTGCCGAAGGTGCGCATGCCGATGCGGTCGATGAGGTCCGCCGAGCGGGTGAACGAGCGCACCTCGAAGCGCAGCACGTCGGGGGAGATCTGCGTCACGTCGAAGCGGATGGCGCCGGACAGAGGATGCCCCTCGAGCGTGACCATGGTGATGGTGTGGTCGGAGATGTCGACGCAGCGCACCTGGATGTGGCCGCGCAGCGGGATCTCCAGGGTGAGCGTGGCGCCTTCCTCCATCGCCGTGCGCGACCCCGGCTCCGCCCCCACCTCCAGCAGCCCGGACGGCGCCAGCGCGTAGAACTCCGTCCGCACCACCTCGAACAGTTCCTCCTTCGACAGCTTGCTCCCCTGGATGTCGGCCCAGTAGCGCTGGCGGTGCAGCGTTCCCGTGCCGTCCGTGGGAAGCATCTCGGGGAGCGCGTCGGCCAGCTTGCCCAGCCCCTCGCCCAGCGGCGTGGGGGTGACGCCGAACGTCTCCGTCAACCCGTTCACGGCGCCCTCGGGAAGGACGCTGCCCTCCTTGAGCATCGTGATCTGCCCTTCCTTGACGGGAAAGTCGATGCCGACGGTCTCCAGGGCCTGCGTCCCCATCTTCGCGAGGAACTCGGGAACGGGGACCAGCACGGGGCTGCGCTGCGTGATCTTGCCGAGGAGCTCGATGACGTCCTTCATCGTCGTCACGTCCGGGCCCATCACGTTGACGACCGTCTCGCTGGGCTCGGTGCGCTCCACGGCGCGGGCCAGGGCCACGCCCAGATCGTCCATCCACACCGGCTGGAAAGGATGCCCCCCGTTGCCGATGAGGGGGATGGCGGGGAGGGTGCGCACCATCTTGAGCATCAGCGAGATCACCTCGTCGCCCGGCCCGTAGACGTTGCCGGGGCGCACCACCAGCCACCCGGGCGGGGCCTCCGCGCGCACCACCTCCTCCGCGGCGAACTTGGAGCGGTGGTAGTCCGACTCCCCCACGTCGGCGCCGTACGAGGAGACGTACACGAAGCGGCGCACTCCCGCCCGCCGCGCCTCTCGCGCCAGCCGCCGCGTCCCCTCGACGTTCACCTCCTGAAAGGTGCTTTCCGGTGGATTCTCCGCGACGATGCCGGCCACGTGCAGCACGGCCTCGCATCCCTCCGCCGCGCCGGCGACGGCCTCGTCGCTGCTCACGCTGCCGGTGTGCGGCTCCACGCCGGACGACCACTGCCGCGCGTCGGCGTCGGCGTGGCGCGACAGAAGCCTCACCGTGTGCCCCGCCTTGATCAGGTGGTCTACCGCGGCCTTGCCCACCACCCCCGTGCCCCCCGTCACCAGCACCTTCATCACGCCTCCCGGTTCGATTGTCTTCCCGTGCGCGGGTGCAAGTGCCTTGCCCGCCTCTGGATCACCCGGTTCCGCCGTGCGGGCCGCGCTACCTCCGGGAGGGTCGGATCGTACTCCGGCGAGGAGGCCGGGACAGGGCCGGATGCCGCCCGGACGAGGGGATGGCCGAATGGGACGGCGCGTTCCGATCCGTTCCGGCCGGTATTGGGCAGCCGTTCTCACCCCTCTCCGGAGGCCCGCGCCGGGCGGTCCGATTCATAACTCTGGCCTTAGGACGAACAACAGCCCATAATACTATCAACCACGAATCATAATTCGGCGCACCCGGTGCTCACGTGCACGGCGGGGGCGCCACAAGCGCGGCGGCGAGCGAGCCGCCGGGTGGTTACACACCCCCCAATCAACCACCTGTCCGGAGCCAGACGCACATGGAAGCATCCCCGCCCCCCCGCCCTCGCAAGCCGCGCCGCCGCTGGCGCTGGCACGTGCCTCCGGCACTGGTGCACGGCGACGGCGAGAGCCTGGAAGGATCGCAGGTGCTGGAAGAGGTGCAGGGACCGCTGGGACTGCTGCTGTGGGAAACCTACCGCGACGTGGCGCTGTGGGCCGCCACCGACCCGGAGGAACGCGAGGGCCTGTTCGCGGCGGGCGCGTCGGCGGCGCGAAAGGCGTCGATGGACGCGGCGGGCGCCGACGCGGCGCTGGAGCGCGGGCTGCGCGGCGCCTCGGTGGTGCTGACGGACCCCGTGGGGGCGCAGGAGCAGGACGTGATGGCGGCGTGCCGGCAGGCGGCGGACTGGGCGGAGCAGCGCGGGCTGCTGGCCACGGCCGTCACCCTGGCCACGGCGGCGGCGCTGGCGTCGCCCACCAACGCGGCGGCGGCGTTCCGCGTGGGGCAGATCGCCCGGCGCAAGGGCGAGGGCCCGCGCGCGGAGACCTGGTTCCGCCGCGCGGTGGGGCTGGGGCGGCAGGCCAAGGACTGGGCCAGCTACTCCGAGGCGTTCCTGGGGCTGGGCAACCTGTACAAGCTGCGCGGCAACTACCCCGCGGCGCGCCGCTTCCTCATCCGCGGCCTGCGCGCCGCGCGCCGCCACGCCCTGCGCGACATCCAGGGGCGGGCGCTGCACGACCTGTTCACCATCGCGGTGGAAACCAGCCCGCCCGACGAGGCACAGGAGCTGGCGCGGCTGGCGTTCCGGGCTTACGGACCCCGGCACCCCAAGCTCCCCGCGCTGGCGCACGACGTGGCGTATTTCTGGATGAGCCAGGGCCGCTTCGAGCCGGCGCTGGAGGTGTTCCGCGCGGTGCTGCCACACCTGCACGACCCCAACGAGCGCATCATCTGCTCGGGGAACGTGGGGCGCGCGGCGGGCGCCACCAACAACCGCGCGGTGTTCGACGAAGCGTGGGAGCAGGTGTGGGGCGCGGCGGGCGACTGGGACAAGCTGCCGCTGGCGGCGCAGGCGCAGCTGGAGCTGGCCCACGGCGCCAGCAGCCTGCGCGACTGGGGCCGTGCCGAGCGCGCGGCTGAATCCGCGCGCGACCTGGGGCAGCGCAAGAGCGCGGGTGGAGTGGTGATCGAGTCCGAGGCGGTGCTGGATGCCGCGCGCCGCAAGCGCGGCCCCGAGCAGCCCGCCGCCGAGCCGGCCGCCGCCGAAGACACGCAGGACCTGGCCGCCGACTTCGTCCGCTCGCTCCGCACCGTCGGCACGCGGTAGACCGGCATCGACACGATACAAACGCAGCGGCCCGCCCCATCTCCGGGGCGGGCCGCTGTGTTGTGAGCAGCCACTTCCGGCGATGGCTGACGATCCCACGATCCCGTCCGTCGTGCCGTCGCAAGCCGGCATCACGGTGTGTATCCGCGTTTGCCGGGAAACACCTATCCCGCCATCCACGCTCTGGAGCCGGCCCGCCACGGGCTAAAGCCCGCGGCTAGAGAGGCCATAAGCCCGGTCTTTGCTCGTTCCTCACAAAACCGGGCTTCACCCGCCCGTGCCGGCCAGTCACGCGCGCGTGGATCCCCGTCGTGCGTGCGGAGTGATCGGTGCGCGCAGCTCCGGCGGTTGCGAGCAGGTGAAGCCCCGGCGGGCGAGCTCCGCGAGCCCAAGGCGGGGCTTATGGCCGTTCCAGCCGCGGGCTTCAACCCGTGGCGGCCGTCTCGATCCGGACCGACGAAGCCCAGCCGCGGACGAATCCGGGGCGGTTCCGCATCCGCCGCCGCCGTGCACATGGAAAGTTCGTAAAACGACGCGCATCAGGTGGTTCGGGCGGCAGGCACCGGCGCGGTTCCGGAGACCGGCGGTGCGTGCCTGTAGCCTCTTCGGAAACATGTGTGCGATCACACGATCCCCGTCCGTCGTGCCGTCGCAAGCCGGCATCACGGTGTGTATCCGCGTTTGCCGGGAAACACCTATCCCGCCATCCACGCGCCGCAGACAGTCGGCGCCTCCACCTGATGCGCGTCTTTTGCCGCACCCTGCTCCCCGCGCGGAGGCCGGATCATGCGACGCCCCGCCAAGGACGAATCCGGGGCGGCTCCGCAACCGTCGCCGCCGTGCGTACGGAAAGATCGCAAAAGGCGCGCATCAGGTCATCCGGGGGGCAGGCACCGGCCCGGTTCCGGAGACGGCCGGCGCGTGCCTGTAGCCTCTTCAAAAAAATGCGGATGGCCCCCTGCCGCGCATCGATCCGCGGATGCGAGGCCTACGGCCTTGCGAATGCCTGCGTGGGGGATGGATTGTACGCGCGCTGAATCCTTTTCCTTTACGGGGACGGATGATGACGGGATTGAAGCTGGGGGTGGTGGACCAGTCGCCGGTGCGCACGGGCGGCACGGCGGCGGATGCGTTGCGCGAGACGCTGGAGCTGGCGCGGATCGCGGAGCGGCTGGGCTACTCGCGCTACTGGCTGGCGGAGCACCACAGCACCAACTCGTTCGCCGGCTCGTCGCCCGCGGTGCTCATTCCGCGCGTGGCGTCGGTGACGCGCGACATCCGCGTGGGCTCCGGCGGGGTGATGCTCTCGCACTACTCGCCGCTGCAGGTGGCGGAGAACTTCCGCACACTGGAGGTGCTGTTCCCCGGCCGCGTGGACCTGGGGATCGGCCGCGCGCCGGGCGGAGACGCGCGCACCGCGCTGGCGCTGCAGTACGGGCGCGGCCGCATCGACGTCGACCGCTTTCCCCAGCAGGTGGAAGATCTCGCCGGCTGGCTGAGCGACGGGTTCGAGGACGGCCACCCGTGGCGCCGCGTACGGGCCATGCCGCGCGCACAGAGCGTCCCCGAGCTGTGGCTGCTGGGCTCCGGCGGCAGCAGCGCCTTCTACGCCGCGGAGCTGGGATGCGGCTTCTCGTTCGCGCAGTTCATCAGCGGGCTGGACGGCGCCGGGCAGGTGCGCCACTACCGCGAGCGATTCCGCCCGTCCGCGTTCCGCGCGGAGCCGGCGGCCAGCGTGGGGTTGGGGGTGATCTGCGCGGAGACGCAGGCGGAGGCGCAGCGGCTGGCGTCGAGCCTGGAGCTGTGGCGGATGCGGATCATGCACGGGCGCGACCGTGGCATCCCCTCGCCGGACGAGGCGCTGGCGGAACTGGGCACCTCGTGGACGCCGCCGCGCCTGGGTGAGGACGGCGCCCGCATGATCGCCGGCGACCCCGCGCAGGTGCGCGACGAGCTGCACCGCATCGCCGCCCACTACGGCGCCGATGAGCTGATGATCGTCACCGTGACGCACGACTGGGATGCCCGCGTCCGCTCGTACGAGCTCATCGCCGAGGCGATGGGGCTGGAGGGGAGAAGTGCGTGAGTGCGTGAGTGCGTGAGTGCGTGAGTGCGTGAGTGCGTGAGTGCGGGAGTGCGGAAGTGGGCGGGTAGCCCATCGTGCCACACGGAGTGATCGGTTGCGCGCCGGCCCCGGCGGTTGCGAGCAGGTGAAGCCCCGCCTGGCGAGCTTTGCGAGACTTGGGCGGGGCTTATGGCCGTTCTAGCCACGGGCTTTAGCCCGTGGCGACGCAGGACAGATGAAAAAGCCCCGCCGCGGACCCATCCGCGGCGGGGCTTCGTCATCCACCGACTTCACCGGCTACTTCGTCCGCACGATCGTCAGGAAGACGGACGAGGGGAGCGGCAGTGAGCCGGTGGTGCGGGCGGTGAGGGTCGCGACGCCGGCGGGGAGCACGCCGAAGCGGACGAAGCCGCCGCTGCCGGCCTCGATCTGCACGTTTTCCGTTCCCGGCCCCGCCACACGCCGCGTCAGCAGCGGCACCGCGGAAAGGAGGGAGCGGAAGTGCCAGCTGGGCTGCGTGAAGCGCGCGTCGATCCCCGGCACCACGTCGTCCGTGAACACCGACACCGTCCAGTCGCGCGCCCACAGGCGCGGGTCCACGCCCAAGGCCTGCTGCAGGTTGGCGATCCCCGTGCCGCCCCCGTCGATCAGCGCGCGCCACAGCTGCCCCTCGTCGCCGCCCCGGCGGTCCGCCGCGTAGCGCAGGAACGCCCACGCCGCGCCGCGCGTGGCCAGGTCGCTGGAGGCGGACGGCGGATCGTACGGAGACCGGTGCTCCGGATCGATCAGGTACCGCGCGAAACGCCGGGTGTTGTTGTCCATGTACGAGCGGAATGCCTCGAACGCCCGCGGGTTCGACGCGATCTGCCCCGCGTCCAGGTTCTGGCGCGGCGACAGGCCGGAGGTGCGGTAGAACATCACCTCCTCCGCCACGTGGCTCATCCCCTCATCCAGCCACACCTCTTCGCGCCATTGCGAGGTGCGCACCTGGTAAAGCCGGCGCGAGGTGTTGATCAGGTGCTGCAGCTCGTGGGCAAGGGTGCCCAGCGACGTCCGCAGCACCAGCTCGCGCGGAAAGATGTTGCCGTTCACCACCCCGTTGGGGTCGGGAACCAGCAGGTAGAACATCTCGGCGTAGTTGCTGGCCGCGCACGCCGTCAGCCCGTCGCGGGCGCGGGTGGGGAACAGGTCGCGCGGGTGAAAGTAGCCGCCCACGTACTCCCCCGACCCCGACGCCGTGAGCTCGTTCACCGCGCGGGTGAAGAAGATGACCACGCGGCCGTTCCCGTCCACGTCGCCCGCCTCGCCGAACGCCGCCGTCACGGCCGGATGCACCATCGTGTCGTACGACGCCGCGAACGAGGCGTACTCCGCGTCCGTCAGCCCGCCCCCCGGGTTCGCGTCGTCCGCCAGCACGATGGCGCGCTGGCCGATCGCCACCACCCGCCCCGTGTGCATCGCCGGCGCGTCGCACGAAGACTCGCTGGTGTTCACCTGCACCTGCTGCCCCACCGTCGGCGCGCTCAGGTCCAGCACGTACGAGGGGCGGATCCCACCGCGCCCCGCGGAGGTGACCGCGTCGTCCACGAACGGCGCCAGCTCGCGCGCCGCGCGGTCGCGCATGCGCAGGTGCCAGCCGTCATCCAGCTGCCTGGCGCCGGGGAGCGACAGCGCGGGCGAGATCATGGGGCTGGCGGCCGCCACCGGCACCACGTCCTGCATTCCCATCCGCACCGTGAGGGCGGCGTCTTCCGGGTCGCCGCCGTGGAACGGGACCGCCACGTACTCCGCGCCCGCGGCCCCGCCGTCCAGGCACACCGTGGCCGCCGCGACGCCGCCCAGCGTCACGCTGCCGCCCACCGCGAGCGAGCGCAGCGAGCCCG
>DASTVC010000147.1:0-3531 GCA_035759295.1 Longimicrobium sp.
ACTGGGTGTGCATTACCGTCTACAAGAAGGGCGCGCTGGAGGTGGTGCGGCGGCTCGCGGTGCAGGTGACGTGAGGAGGAGTGGCACACATGGAATCGCGGGGAGCACCGGCCGGTGCTCCCCGCGTTGTCATCTCCCGGCGTGGCCGATCAATCGCCAACAAAACCGTTGCCAACATTCGTGCTGTGACACGCTTCAACGTCCATGATGCCAGGACGTCTAATCAATCCGCCGCGACCGTCTCCCCCGCGTCCACCTCCGACGCATCGGTCACGTCCGTCCGCAGGTACACCTCGCCGCCGCGCTGGCGGAACTCGGCGGACTTCTGCGCCATGCCGGCTTCGATGGCGTAGGTGGACTCCATCCCCAGCGTCGCGGCGTACTCGCGCACGTCCTGCGTGATCTTCATGCTGCAGAACTTGGGGCCGCACATGCTGCAGAAGTGCGCGATCTTGGCGCCTTCCGCGGGCAGCGTCTCGTCGTGGTACGCCAGCGCGGTCACGGGGTCCAGCGACAGGTTGAACTGGTCGCGCCAGCGGAACTCGAAGCGCGCCTTCGACAGGGCGTTGTCCCACGCCTGCGCGCGGGGGTGGCGCTTGGCCAGGTCCGCGGCATGCGCGGCGATCTTGTAGGTGATCACCCCCGCCTTTACGTCGTCGCGGTTGGGCAGGCCCAGGTGCTCCTTGGGGGTCACGTAGCACAGCATGGCCGTGCCGTGCCACCCGATCTGCGCCGCGCCGATGGCCGACGTGATGTGGTCGTACCCCGGCGCGATGTCCGTCGTCAGCGGCCCCAGCGTATAGAACGGCGCCTCGTCGCACCATTCCAGCTGCTTGTCCATGTTCTCCTTGATCAGGTGCATGGGCACGTGACCGGGGCCCTCGTTCATCGTCTGCACGTCGAACTCCCAGGCAATGCGGTTCAGCTCGCCTTGGGTGCGCAGCTCGGCGAACTGCGCTTCGTCATTCGCGTCGTAGATGGATCCCGGCCGCAGCCCGTCGCCCAGCGAGAACGCCACGTCGTACGCCCGCATGATCTCGCAGATCTCGCGGAAATTGGTGTAGAGGAACGACTCCTTGTGATGCGACAGGCACCACTTGGCGATGATGCTTCCGCCGCGCGAGACGATCCCCGTCAGCCGGTTGGCCGTCATGGGCACGTAGCGCAGCAGCACGCCCGCGTGGACGGTGAAGTAGTCCACCCCCTGCTCCGCCTGCTCGATCAGCGTGTCGCGGTAGAGCTCCCACGTAAGCTCTTCGGGCACGCCGCCCACCTTCTCCAGCGCCTGGTAGATGGGCACGGTGCCGATGGGGACCGGCGAGTTGCGGATGATCCACTCCCGCGTCTCGTGGATGTTCTTCCCCGTCGACAGGTCCATCACCGTGTCCGCGCCCCACAGCGTGGCCCAGCGCAGCTTCTCCACCTCGTCCTCGATGGACGAGCGGACGGCGCTGTTCCCGATGTTGGCGTTGATCTTCACCTTGAAGCCGCGGCCGATGATCATCGGCTCCAGCTCCGGGTGGTTGATGTTGGCGGGGATGATGGCGCGGCCGCGGGCGACTTCCGATCGCACGAACTCCGCGTCCATTCCCTCGCGCAGCGCCACGAACTCCATCTCGGGGGTGATCTCGCCGCGCCGCGCGTAGTGCATCTGCGTCACGGGCCCAGTGCCGCGCAGGGTGGGGCGGTGCAGCGCCTCCGGCATCTCCACCGGCTGCGTTCCCGGCATCGGCCGATACGTGCGCTCCGTGCGCGCCACGTCTCCGCGCGCGGCGATCCACTCGGCGCGCAGCGGACGCAGCCCCTCGCGCACGTCCGTGCCCACCGGCCCGCTGGTGTCGTAGACGCGCAGCGGGGGCTCGCCGCCGCTCAGCACGATCTCGCGCATGGGCACGCGGATGCCGTGGCGCCCCTCGACGTACACCTTGCGGCTGGCGGGGAACGCGTCGCCGTAGTCGGCGGCGGCGGTGGAGGGCTCGGGGCGGGCTCGGTCGATCATCTGCGCGTCTCCGTGACTGCTGCGGGAGAGGGACGATCCGGGCACGGTGGATGGGGAGCGGTCCGGCGGCGCATCGAACGAAAAAGGCGCCACGCCGGGGTCCGGAGTGGCGCCTGGATGGAACGCGGTCCTCGGGCCCCGGCAGGGGCACGGCGGATGACGATTCCGTCGATGCGACACGCCGCGCTCCCTACGCCGGTGTGAACCGGATCAGGTTCCAAGGGACTGTCTCAACCCC
This sequence comes from Longimicrobium sp., assembly GCA_035759295.1. Classification (GTDB taxonomy): domain Bacteria; phylum Gemmatimonadota; class Gemmatimonadetes; order Longimicrobiales; family Longimicrobiaceae; genus Longimicrobium. The sequence goes on from DASTVC010000147.1 coordinate 2,238, forward strand.
GTTGCCTTCAACGGAGTACCCCTGGCGGCTTGCGCATAGAAAGTAACCACCGTCACCTGCCCGCACCAGTGCAGCGCGTCGCCCGCATCCGTCTCCGCGCTCTGCGACAGGCTGCCGCGCGCGGGCAGCGTGCGGCAAAAGACGCGCATCAGGTGGCCCGATCTTCCAGCTCCAGCCCTGCACCGGGGAGAGAGTGCCATCGACAAAAAACGCGGATGGCCCCCTGCCACATCCCACCGGTGTCGCAACCCGATCTCCCAGCCGCCGAGGCTGCGCGCCGAGACCGCGGAGCGGCACGAGAAAAATCCGTTGACTCCGCTGACTCCGTGTGAGGCCCATCCCTGGAAGTCGGTCGATGAGCAGGGATTCCAGAGACGCGCGACGCGGTGATGAACGTTCAGCAAGGGCCCGGCGGGGCGAACGCCAGCAGCGCGCCCTGATACACCTCGTGAACCTCGGCGATGGGCCGGCCGTCCCGGCCATGCACCACGGCGCGGTGTTCGAACAGCGCGCCCGGGATGGCGAGCGGGCCGGAGCTAAGGCACGGCGGCAGATGCTGGGCCGATTGCTCCCACCCTTCCGGCAGCGGATGCCAGAGCAGCTGAGCCGCGAACGTCTGGCGATAGGGTTCCAGCGGAGCCACCACGCGCCCGAACGGCGTGTCGCTGGTCTCCAGCGCGCGGTTCATCTCTGGCGTCAGCCGGCTGGGGAGATACCAGTTCTCGGCCTCGGAAAGGACGTGTTCGCCGCAGCGAAGGCGCACGCGGCGGTACCGCACCACCTCGGCGGAGTCCGCCCGCAGCCGCTGGCGCTGTTCCGCGGTGGGCGCGGGCGGCTCGGCGGGCAGCACCTCCGCCACCACCCGCGGCTCCAGCGCCAGGTCGTGGTCCCGGCACCACCGCTCCAGCGTGGCGGTGGCGCTGCGGCTTGCCAGGATCTCCGCGTTCAGGCTCTGGACCAGGGCCAGGGCCTGGGTTCGGGGAAGCAGCGCGTCGGGCCACGCGGGCGCGCGCTGGGCCTGCACGGGTACCGCGGCGAGCACGGCAGCGGCGGCCAGCGCCAGCCACGCCCGGGAGAGAGCCTGGGGCAGATTGAAAGGAATCAGGTGCACGCGTCCGGCGGTTCGGTCCATGGGGGAGATGTGGAGAGGGCGAGCCAAGAGTAGGGCTTCCGAACCGGCGAGGGAAGGAGGCAGGTCGAGGTGGAGGCCAGGAGCGGCCCGTCTGCAACGCTCCCTTCCGCGCCGGCGAAGCCGCACTGCGGGGGCGCAGTGGCTCGGGTAAAATCACGAATT
>DASTVC010000148.1:0-5509 GCA_035759295.1 Longimicrobium sp.
GTGATGGCCGTTTTTGCCGCGGCGCGCTTGAGGTAGTTCAGCCGGTACCGGTTGGCGAACAGGGTGGGGATCGCCGTCTTGAACAGGTCCAGCCGCGCCAGGGCGTCCTCGCGCAGGGAGACCAGAAAGCGGACGGTGAGCGAGGGATCGTTCACCGCCCGCGGAAACGCCTGGTAGAAGCTCGATTCGTCGTCGCTGGCGCCGTGGTAGAGAAAGAACTCCTCGAACTGGTCCAGGACCACGTACACCTCGCCCTGCACCCGCGCCGCCGCGGCGGCCAGCGCGTCGCGCAGCGACCCGCCGTCCGGGGCGGAGTGCCCCTGATGGTCCGCCGCCTGGGTGGACACGCCCTGCAGCAGCGCCTTCAGCGCGCGCACGGGGTCGTCGCGCCAGGCGTCCAGCACCACCACGGCCAGCTCGGGAACGCCGCCCTCCTCCTGGTTGGACCGCGCGATCTCGCGCAGGGCGTGCACCAGGCCGGCGTGCACCAGCGAGCTCTTTCCCACCCCGCTGGGGCCGTACAGCAGCAGCAGCCGGGTGGCCATCAGGCTGCCCAGCACCACGTCCCGCTCGGTGTCGCGGCTGAAGAAGAACGCCGCGTCGCCCTCCGCGAACGGCTCCAGCCCCTTGAAGGGCAATCCCGTCGCGCCGGCCGGGGCGGGCCTGGCGACGGTGCCGCTCATGGCTCCGCTCCCGCGCCGGCGGCGGCGTCGGAAAGCTCGGGAAGGGCGGCCAGCTGCACGTCGAGCTGGCCGCTCAGCTGCTCCAGGTACGTCTGCATCTCCGTGACGATGATCTCGATGTCGCGCTTCAGCCAGAACCGCCGCTCCAGCTCCGTCACCTGCTTTACGATCGACCACGAGATGATGCTCCGCGTCCGCTCGCGCCACAGGCGGTGCACCATGGCCCGTAGGTTCCAGTCCTTGAGGCTGTATCCCAGGAACAGAAAGCGGCTGCTCTGCAGCTGGGCGGGGAGCGGGTTGGGAAGCAGCCGCGTCACGTCGGTGCGGGTGAGATAGTCGATGTAGTCGTCCTCGGTGATGACGTAGCTGTCGCGATCCTCGCGGGTGCGGTCGATGGCCCCGTGGATCTTGAGCACCACCGGCAGCTCATCCTGCAGCCCCTGGTAGTCCTCGGGCCCGTGCACCACCACGGGGTCGGGCGCGGATGCGCCCGGCTGGTCCGCGTGAGGCGCAAAGTGCAGGAACTTGCCGCGGTCCGGCCCCATGGCGACGTACGAGACCACGTGAAACCGCTCCCCCAGGGCAAGAAAGGCTCGTTCCAGCACGTCGTCGTAGTTGGTGGTGACGATCAGCAGGCGCCGGCGGCGCTGGTCGCGGGTGCGCGGGCAATTCCTGGCGCGCAGGCGTGCCGGCAGGCCGGCAAAGAAGGTGTGCGCCGTGGTGGGCGGATAGTTGGCGTCGAAGATGGCGCGCAGGCTCTCGTACAGCACCGCGTCGCCCTGCATGGTGGCCACGTACTGGGCCACCTGCAGCAGGTCGCCCGCGGGGGTGGTGCCGGACTGGTACGATTCGGCGATCTCTTCGGCGAGCTCGTACCCGCTGGGCAGGTACCGGCCGTATTCGAACCCCGTCTTGTCCGGCCGTCCGCACAGGTTGACCCCCGCCCCGAAGAAGGGGACGACCCGCCCCTCCAGGAGGGCCCGGGACACCATGGTGTAGTGGGCGTCCGGAACCGGAGGCGTGGCAACCGGCGCGTCTGCCATTCGGGACCTCACGACGTCGGATGGAGAAAGCCCGGAAGGGGCGGCGGGCGGGACTGGCAGCGAGTGGCCGAAAGCGAGTGTAGCACCGGGTCCGTCGCCGATCAAGCCTGGCGTTCCGGCCCTCGCGGAAGGGTCGATGCTCGGGCCCGGCGGCCGGGGGGGTGGAGAAACCCGGGGCCGCCGCGAAGGCGCACGGCCGTACCCGCGCCGCCCCGGCGAGCACGACCTCTACCGGGTTCGAAGCCCCCGATCCCCGGGCCGGGCGTCTCGACGCCGGAGCTCATACCGGGTTGCCGAGCATCGTTCCGGTTGGGGTTCAGACTTTCTGCCCCCGCGTGTGATCCTGAGCGAGGCGCCCGCTCGACACCCGCGGAATCGCATACCAGCCCGTGCGCCGACCGAAGGATCTCTGTCCGGAGCGCGATGGAGTCTGCCCTACGCCGCCCCTCGCGACGGTGGCCGATTTTCCAGAACTATCCTGCGAAACGCGGTATCATACCGATTCTCCGATTTCTGTGTGCACTGAAGGAAGGATGGTTTCACGCGGAGACGCGGAGGTGAAGGGAGAGGCGCGGAGGGAAAATCGAGACTACTCCGTGCCTCATCAGCTCCTCCGCGCCTCCGCGTGATGCTGTTTCGCGGTTCCTCCGTCTGCACACGGAACCAGGAGAAATGGTATCAGTGCACCGCGGCGGGCGGCGCGGTCTCGAGGTCCACGCCGGAATCGGCGGTGGCCAGGGCGTCGCGGCGCTCCGCCGGCTCACGCAGCAGCTGGTAGAGGATGATGGCGCCGAACGTCGCGGTACCGATGCCGGGAAGGGTGAATCCGCCGATCTTGAGCGCCAGGTCGCCCGCGCCCAGCGTCAGCGTGACCGCGGCCGTCACCAGGTTGCGGCTGTTGGAGAAATCCACCCGGTTCTGCACCCAGATGCGCCCGCCGGTGGCCGCGATCAGCCCGAACAGCACCACCGACAGCCCGCCCAGCACCGGCCCCGGGATGGTCCCCACCAGCGCCCCGAACTTGGGCGACATCCCCATCACCACCGCCGCGGCCCCGGCCACCACGAAGATGAGCGTGGAGTAGATGCGCGTAACCGCCATCACCCCGATGTTCTCAGCGTACGTCGTCACCCCCGTGCCCCCGCCGGACGCCGCCAGCATGCACGCCAGCCCGTCGCCCACGAACGCGCGGCCCAGGTAGCGGTCCAGCGACTGCCCCGTCATGGCGCCCACCGCCTTTACGTGCCCCAGGTTCTCCGCCACCAGCACCAGCGCCGCCGGGGCAAAGAGCAGCGCGACGTTCCAGCTGAACACGGGGCGCGAGAAGTTGGGAAAGCCGATCCACGCGGCCTCGCGCAGGGGCGCGAAGTTCACCGCGGGCCCCATCCCCATCCCGTTGGCCAGCACCAGGTACAGCAGGTAGCCGACGATGCCGCCCAGCAGAATGGGCACGCGGCGCAGCAGCCCGGGCGCGTAGACCGCCACGGCGCCCGTCGCCAGCACCGTGGCCAGCCCCATCCCCGTGTCGAAGCCGCTGCCGCTGATGGACTTCACGGCCACCGGCGCCAGGTTCAGCCCGATCACCGCCACCACCGAACCGGTGACCACGGGGGGCATCAGCCGCTCGATCCACCGGTACCCCGTCCCCATCACGATCAGCCCGATCACGGCGTACATCGCCCCCGCCGCGATGATCCCGCCCAGCGCCACGCCGATGTTGGGGTTGGGTCCGCTGCCGCCGTATCCCGTGGCGGTCAGCGTGATGGCCACGAACGCGAAGCTGCTCCCCAGGTAGCTGGGCACCCGCCCGCCCACGACCACGAAGAAGAGCAGCGTGCCGATCCCCGAAAAGAACACGCAGGTGTTGGGATCGAAGCCCATCAGGATGGGCACCAGCACCGTGGCGCCGAACATGGCGAACACGTGCTGCAGCCCCACCACCAGCGTCTGCCCCCACGGCAGGCGCTCCTCGGGGCCGATCACCCCGCTGGCGACGGGGGTCCAGCGGGGAAAAAAGCTTTCGCGTGCGGGCGAGGGCATGGATGGGTCGATGGGGAGGATGTGGACTTGCTGCGGGAAGGATCATCAAGGAAGCACGCCCGATGCTGCCCGCGCAAGACCGTCACTTTTGCGACGGTGGAGAATGTCTATCGGGTGGGGTTCGATGAGTGGAAGATCGCTGTCATTCTGAGGAAGGCGCCGCGCACAACCGTCCTGGCGCTCCAGGGCGTGTGCGCCGACCGAAGAATCTTTATCGGGAACGGGGCGGGGCCCCTCGCGCCGAGCCCAGCGCCGCACCGGGGGGGGCATCGCTCAATCGGGCTCAGGAAACAGCAGCTCGTTGCCGTCTGGATCGAAGATCTGGAGGGAATCGTAGCCCCACCAGGTTTCCGAGACGGGAACGGACCGCTGATCAAGCTCCCGGCGCAGATCCGCGAGGCCGGCGGCGGTCAGCTCGATGAACAGCCGGGCCTTGTCCCGGCGCGCGTCGTCCTCGCAGAGAATGATCTCGCATTCGCCGCGGTTCACCTGGCAGACGCCTCCCGCGCCGTCGTCCGAATGCCAGCTCTTCTCGAAGCCGAGCATGCCGACGTAGAACTCGAGGGCACGCTGCACGTCCGCAACGAAGAAGACCGGGCGCGCGTACCACCGGTGTGCGGGCTGGGGTGTCACGGCTTGCTCCGTCATCGTCCCTCCGAGCCTGCGATGTGAGTCGCCAGGTGCTGGCCGGGCAGCGTCGACCGCGCCGCCGCCAGGCCGGCCAGGGTGCTCTGGAACACGATGCGGCCGCCGCCGTCGCCCGCGCCAGACCCAACGCCGACGATCGAGCGGATCGCCCCGCGAGGCGCTTGCGCAACACGCGTCCACGGTTTACATACAACCACATGGTTGCATATGCCCCGCTCAGCGACGCGGAGATCGACCGCGTTTTCCACGCCCTCGCCGACGCGACGCGCAGGGACATTGTCGCGCGCGTGCTGGCGGGGGAGCAGGCGTCAATCTCCGCGCTCGCGGCCCGGTACGAGATGTCGTTCGCGGCGGTGCAGAAGCACGTGGCCGTGCTGGAAGGCGCGGGGCTGGTAACCAAGCAGGCGCAGGGCCGCGAGCGCATCGTCCGCGGCAACCCGGAGCGGGTCGCGCACGCGCGCGACCTGCTCGTCCAGCTGGAGGCGTTGTGGAAGGCCCGCTTCAGCCAGATGGACGCACTCTTCACCGACACCCGTTCCCAGGAGTAATCGATGCCCATCACCTCCGTAACCTCCGACGCGAACGCGCTCACCCTCACCGTCGTCGGCGACTATCCCGTGCCGGTGGAGCGCCTGTGGCAGGCGTACGCCGACCCGCGGCAGCTGGAGCGGTTCTGGGGGCCGGAGACGTATCCCGCCACCTTCACCCGCCACGACATGGTGGCCGGCGGCCGGTCCGAGTACTACATGACCGGACCGGAGGGGGACAAGTCGCGCGGCTGGTGGCGCTTTGTCGCGGTGGAGCCGGGGCGCGGGTTCGAAGTCGAGGACGGCTTCGCGAACGAGGACGGCACCCCGAACGACGCCATGCCGTCCATGCGGATGATCTTCACCTTCGAGCCGACCGACACCGGCTCGCGCATCACCAGCGTGACCCACTTCCCCAGCGTCGAAGCGATGCAGCAGCTGGTGGCGATGGGGATGGAGGAGGGGCTGAGGTCGGCGATGGGGCAGCTGGACGGCGTGCTGGCCGGATCCGGCTCGTAAACGGCGTCGTCCGCCGGCTGGATCCCCGCGGCAAGGGAAAGGGCCGAGC
>DASTVC010000149.1:0-2205 GCA_035759295.1 Longimicrobium sp.
AGGTGTGCCCCGGCGAGACGTGCAGCTCGGTCTCTTTGGGGCTGGACCTGGGGCAGGCGACCGGCTCCGTGGCCGCGCACACCTGCCACCTGGACGCGGGCACCATTCGCATCACCGCGCTGTCGGCGGGGCGGGTAGCGGGGAGCGTATCCGGAAGCGGGTACTGCCTGCCGGGCGGTGGCGGTGAGAGCGTGCCCTTCCAGATCACCGCCGGCATCTTCGACGTCGAGCTGCGGCAGCAGTAGCCGTCGATCGACGCGCCGCAACGACAAAGAGCCCGGACGCGCACCATCGCGCGTCCGGGCTTCTGCTTTGCTTCGAGCGATCCGCGGCGGATCAGTGTCCGCCGCCGAATCCCCCTGCCCACGCAAAGGCGATGGCGGCCACCACCAGCAGGAACACCAGCGCGAACCCCAGCCCGGTAAAGGCGGCGTTCAGCGTGGAGCGGGCTTCAGGATCGTCGCGATATCCCATCGTCAATCTCTCGGTCGGTAGCGGCGGCGCTCGGCGCGGTTCGTCGGGCGGCAATCTCCATCCTCAGGCCCCATTGCACAAGCCCCCTGCGCCTGTTGATGAGGATTTGCCAATCGTTGCCTCCGTGCGTCCTCCATACTCTTCACACCCTGTGGGATGCAAACGGATTTGTCATTCCGAGGCCCGGCCACCACCCCGTTTGCTCCTCGCACCATCCGTTGCAGGGCCGAGGAATCTGCTTTCGGCCAGCGCGAGGGCGGACGCGGCAGCCCGCGCGAGAACCGCGGACGCCTCGACGCCCGACAATGCTCACCGGCGGTGCCCGCGACTACCTGGCGGTTCGACAGGTTACGAGCAGCAGAAAGTAGATTTCTCAGTCGCGCGCCGGGTTCGTCGCAGGGACGGATTTGCGCGGCGCTCCTTCGAAATGACAGTTCCGGGCGCGGTGGACGCATCGGCCCCGCTCAGCGGCGGGCGGCGGCTTCTTTGCGCGCGGTCTCGTACAGGGTGATGAAATCCGCAGGCGGGGTGCTGGCGATCAGCGTGCCGATGGCGTCCAACGGCAGGTCGTCCAGCTTCTTGAAGCGCACGCACGACTTGCCCATGTCCAGCTTCTTCCCCGCCTTCGCGAACGCATCGCGCAGCCACTGCTCCTTCGCCGGGTCCGAGTAGGCGGAGGTAAGGTACAGCGCGTAATAGTTCTTCTGCGCGGCCAGCCCGGCGAAGGCCAGCGGCTGGCCGTTGTACGTGTCGGGATGGATCTCCAGCGGGACCTCGTACGAGATCATCCCCCAGTTCATCGTCTCCCGGTATCCCGCGGGAAGGTTGCGGACAACGACGTCGCGAACGGCAGAGACGACCGCGCGGCGATCCTCGGGCAGCTCCTGCAGATACTGCTCGACCGTTCCGGATTTGCTGCTGGCCATGGGATCAACGGAGGATGAAGGGAGCAGGCTTGACTTCGACCGAACATTAACCGAATATGTACATCGTGCGCAAGGATGTCGTGCGGCGCGATCCGAGGCGCCAGAGGATCAGCCCGCGACTGCTTCAGCCGGCGCTACGGGCTCCGCGGGGGAGGGGGTGCCGAAGGTGGTGGTGAGGGCGGTGGACGAGATGGCGAGCTTCAGGTCCAGCGCCACGTTGCGAAAGCGGTCGGCGCTCTCCGGCAGGATGGCGACGCGGGTAAAGAGGATCACGGCGTAGAACTCGCCCGTCACCAGCACGCCGCCAAAGCCCACCACCGAGCGCACTCCGTAGTCCTGCACAAAGTCCTGCGCGGGGATGTACGGGCTTCCCGCGGCCTCGGGGACGAAGAAGATGTTGAACGTCTTGCCCTCGATCCCCCGGATCAGCTCCGGCTGCGGGGTGACGACGGCGCTCACGTCCATCCCCATGGCGCGGATGAGCTCCGCGATCATGGGCGCCTGCGCCACCATCTGCACGCTGGGGAGCGGGATGGCCTGGTGCCCGTGCGAGGCCTGGCGCGCGTTCCACCCGGGCTTGTCGCCCGCGGTGGCAAGAAGGGTAAGGCACTGCAACTCCGGCGTGGGTGGGACCGCGCCCAGCACGCCACGCGCGAACGTCTGCAGATCCTGCGGAAGCTCGCCGTACGCGTGGGTCTTGTAGAAGCGCGCCAGCACGCACTCGCGGCTGCCGTCGGATGTGCGGCAGTTGTCGTAGAAATAGCGCACCACGCCCTGCGCCAGCTCCTCCAGCGTGGCCGCCTCG
>DASTVC010000150.1:0-12156 GCA_035759295.1 Longimicrobium sp.
ACCGACCGTCCGCCCCCGATCCGCTTCCGCCCGTCCGGCCTGCACCGCTAAGATTCCAGCACCGGGCGAAACCTTCCCGCGGCGGCCTCGTACCATGGCGCGCGTGCCGGGGCGGCCGCCGGAACCGGCGGACCGCCATCGTCTTTCCCCCCAGAACCCGTATGAGCAACGCACTCCTGCTGGACGGCGTCTCCAAGAGCTACGCCAGCCACCACGCAGTGAAAAACCTGAGCCTGGCGGTGCCCGCGGGCACCATCTACGGCATCCTTGGCCCCAACGGCGCCGGCAAGAGCACCACGCTGCGAATGGTGATGAACATCATCATCCGCGACGCCGGAACCATCTCGCTGCTTGGCGCCGACCCCGAGCGCGACCGCACCGTGCTGCAGCGCGTGGGCTACCTTCCCGAAGAGCGCGGCCTGTACAAGAAGATGACGGTGATCGACGTGATCACCTTCTTCGCCGAGCTCAAGGGCGTCGAACGGAAGACGGCGGTCAGCGAGGGGACGCAGTGGCTGGAGCGGATGGGGCTGGCCGACTGGCGCGGCGCCAGGGTGGAAACGCTGAGCAAGGGGATGCAGCAGAAGGTGCAGTTCATCACCACGGTGGTGCACCGGCCGGACCTGCTGATCCTGGACGAGCCGCACTCGGGGCTGGACCCCGTGAACCAGGAGGTGCTGCGCGATACCATCCTGGACGCCCGCAAGCAGGGGCGCACGGTGATCTTCAGCACGCACAACATGGAGCAGGCGGAGCAGATGTGCGAGCACGTCTGCATCATCGCCGGCGGCGACAAGGTGCTGGACGGCAACCTGCGCGAGATTCGGCGCGCGCACCGCACCAACCACTACGCCATCGGCTTCGACGAGGCGTCGGAAGCGGCGGACCGCTTCATGGCCACCTGGCCCGGGTTCGAGCGGGTGGACCGCATCGGCGAAGGGTGGGAGGTGGAGCTCAAGCCCACGGCGGACCCGCGCGAGCTCGTCTCCGCCGCCAACGGCCTGGACGTGCCGCTTTCCCGCTTCGAGCACGTGCAGCCTTCGCTGCACGAGATCTTCGTCCAGCGGGTGGGCGACGCGGTGCGTCCGCGCCGCACCCCGGAGGTGGCCCATGCGTAACGTGCTTCTCATCATCCGCCGCGAGTTCCTGGAGCGCGTGCGCACCCGGTCGTTCGTGCTGAGCACGGTGCTGTTTCCGCTGTTCATGGCGGCGATGATCTTCCTCCCCTCGCTCATGCGCACGGGTGGCGGCGAGCGCACGCTGGTGCTGGTGGACCAGAGCCCGGCCGGCATCGGCCAGTCGGTGGTGCAGGCGCTGCGGACGCCGCGCGACGACAAGGGCGCCATCCGCTACACGATGGAGCGCATCGAGGGCCCGCTGGAGCCGCGGCGCGCGGGGCTGAACGCGCGGGTGGAATCCAAGGAGATCGACGGCTACCTGTGGATCGGGCCGGACGTGTTGGCCAGCAGCGAGGTGCAGTACCGCGCCCGCGACGTGACCAAGGTGCGGGTGGTGGAGGACATCGAGCAGGCGGTGACGGCGGCGGTGCGGCAGGAGCGGCTGCGCGGGCAGGGGCTCACGGCGGCGCAGGTGGCGCAGCTGGTGCGCGGCGTGGACGTGAAGGCGGCGCGCATCACGGGCGGCGGGGAAGAAGGCGGCAACCTCTTCGCCACGATCATCACGGCGTACATCATCGGCATCCTGTTCATGCAGCTGATCCTGCTGTACGGGCAGAACGCCATGCGCAGCGTGCTGGAGGAGAAGAACAACCGCATCGTGGAGGTGATCGTGAGCTCGGTGCACGCCTCGCAGCTCATGGCGGGGAAGGTGCTGGGGCTGGCGGCGGTGGCCATGCTGCAGGTGGGGATCTGGGTGAGCTTCTCCATGCTGATGACCTCGCAGGGCGCGCGCGTGGGGATGAGCGCGGGGGCGCTGCGGGCGGCGGCGCTGGGCCCGGCCGTGTGGGCGACCATCCTGGTCTACTTCATCCTGGGCTTCATCCTCTACGCGGCGATGTACGCGGCGGCGGGGAGCACCGTGACCAGCGAGCAGGAGGCGCAGCAGCTGGCGGTACCGCTGATGATGCCGCTGATCGCTTCGATGGTGTTCATCATGCCCGTGCTCACCGACCCGCTGGGGAGCACGGCGCGCACGCTCTCGCTGATCCCCTTTACGGCGCCGGTGGTGATGCCCATGCGCGCGGTGGCCACCGAGATCCCGCCGCTGGAGATCGCGGCCAGCATCGCGCTGCTGATCGCGGGCGTGCTGCTGGTGCTGTGGATAGCCGGCAAGATCTACCGCGTGGGCATCCTGAGCACGGGCAAGAAGCCTTCGCTGCGTGAGCTGGGGCGCTGGCTGCGGGCGGCCTGATGGGCTAAGCGTTCGATGGATGCACGAGGGGCGCGCCGGAAGTCCGGTGCGCCCCTCGTTCCGTTTTCGTGGAGGCCGTGGCGTGCGACGGAAACCCGCCCTGGCCTCACATGGAGTCAACGGAGTCAACAGAGTTTTCACGTGCCGGGTCCGCTGCGTCCCGCGCGCCCCCCTGAGAGCCTTCCGCACGTGCGCCCGCGGGTTTTTCCCGCGGGCGCTCACCATCAACCCGTGCCACCACCGCCAGGTCGGCGGCACCCCTCGTCAACGGATCATTCGTAGCAGGGCCGGGCTCCCGTGCAGGTGGTCTCGGGGTAGTTGGCACAGGTGCCCATGCAGGTGTCGCAGGTGTACTCCGCCGCGCACGTATGCTCACACGTGTTGCCGTTCCCCGGCACGTAGCACGTGGCGCCACAGGTGGGGCATCCGGGGCAGCTGCAGGCCGTATAACAGGTGCACTGCTCTCCGAAGACCGTCCCCTTCTGCTTCCGCTCCGCGGGCGTGGTGTCGAACGATTCCACGCGCAGTGCGTCCAGGCTCAGCGACAGCTTGTTCATGTTCGTGCCTTTGCGGAAGGAACGAAAAAGGATGCGATCCCGAACGCCGCGTGATCGCATCCGCGGCGGAGGCTGGCGGGACAGCGGGCCCCCCGCCAGGGCCTGTTCGCCGGCAGCAACTTCCGTGCGATGGAAAGCGGCGTGATCTGCGAGGCAGGGACGTGGCGTGCTGTCCGATCTACGCGTACTGTAGATACGCGCTCGGCATCTGCCCCTTGCGTGGGTGAGCCGACGGACGCGCCTTCAAACCACTTTCCGGGAGAACGGCGATGAAGAAGAGCGGAATCACGCGGCTGGCCTTCGCCGGTGCCACGGTGGTCGCGCTGGCCTTCGGCGCCACCCAGGCGCTCGCCGCGCCCACGACGGAGTCCACGGGCGTGCGCGCCTGCACGGACGAGTACTGCAGGACCGTGGTCTGCGCCCCGTTCCCGGGCATCTGCAACCACGGCAAGTGCCTCTGCGCCGGGTAAAGCGGAAGGGCGCGCGGACGAAAAACGCCCCCGCGGACGTGTGTCGTCGCGGGGGCGTGCTGCGTCGGAACCCTGGTCTGCCCCCCCGGTCCGGGCGGGGCTCTCCATGCTGGATCCTGACCCTAACGCCTGGGACGCACGGATAGATCGCTGGCCCACAGCTCGGCTCCGGCGCCGTCGTCGGTGGCGCCGCAGTACAGCGCGATCGCGATCGTGCGTACCTGGTCAGGGACCACTCCAAGAAGGTTTTCCTCGATCTCGCGCCGAATGTCCAGCTCATAGTCCTTGTAGAGCCGCTCCTTCTCCACGTCGATGTAGTGCACATTGTTCCCACCGTTCCCACGCCGGGGCACGCCGACGAGAGGGGTGTTGGCGAGCGGGTTCTGGACGTAGCTGTAGAAGCTCGTCATCCCGAGAAACTGCCCATCTCCGTCCAGGTACTGCACCATGACCGTCGCGATGCCCGTCCCGCTGAAGCCGATCATCGGGCCCTCGTGCGAGGAGGCGCGAAACGTTCCGCGGAATACATAGTCAGGTCCGGATACCGGAATCTTCTGCGCGAACAGAAGACTGCCCTCCCCTTCGTACGCCAGATGAAGCGCGTGCCCCGAACGCGCGTCCGCGAACGATACGATCTCGTTCGTACCCTTGCCCCCGCCCCCTTCCACGGACCGGGTCCATTCCGCAAAGCGGCCCTGGAATCCTCCGTTCCCAACCAGGTTTCCCGAATCGTCCACGGGTGGTGGCCGGTACACGGAATCGACGACGGCAATCGGAGCCGCGGTTGGCGCAGTGGCCTGTGCGGCGCTCGAAGGAGACGAAGCGCTCCCCCCGCCTGACGAGTCCGAGCCCCCGACGTTTTCTTCCACGATCGGGGAATCCGTGTGAGGGGTGCGGGGCAGATAGGCCACGGCGGCCAGGGCACCCGCGACCCCTGTTGCACCAACCGCAAGTTTTGCGATGCGTGAAATCCGCCTCGTGGGCGGCACCAGCCGGATCCGCTTTGGATCCACACCGTCCCTGGCCACCAGGCGTGGGCAGTCGCGCTCCGAGAAATGCGAAAGAGCCAGCTCGGCGCGCGCCTGATCGAACGCCGCCTGGATGGAATGCCCGAAGGCGACACCGCTGTAGAACCTCGCGCCAAAGGTGATCGCGGCCTCGTCGGAGATGGCGCCCGACGTGCCGATGGTGCACCCGACGACCTCCGCGATGGCTTCTGCCTGCGAAAGCGAAAAGCAGGCGTTGAGCACCACCAGGCGGATGTCGCCGCGGAACGCCTGAAACAGCTGCGAAAGCGCCGCTGCGTCCACGTAGTGCGGGCGGTGCCCGTGCGGATCCATCAGCACCAGCCCCCGGCTTCCGCCGTGGCCGCTGAAGTGGACTACCTGGGGCTGCGTCTCGTTGAGCGCCTGCAGCAGGTCACCCGGACGCGCGGCCAGATGATAGTCGAACTCCAGCGCATCGCGGTGCTCGGCCGCACGCACCTTGGTCCGGATCTCACGCACGTCTTCGTCCAGCAGCAGCCTGGGTTCGCGCCCGTCCGGCAGTCTGGAAAGCGGGTCGGCGGCAAAGAAGAGGACTTTGACCTTGCGCATGATGGCAGCGGAGGGAGGAGAGAATCCGACATTGTACGCGGCTCGGCCCCATCGCGGCGCCAGGGCGCTCACGCCATCGCGAAAGTAGCAGAAACCTGCGGTGGGGAGATGATGGAGATAGCGATACCGCGATCCCCAACTTCAATCGCGCGGCGGCGATGTGCAACCCTCTCGGCAACCGCCGCGGCCCGCCTCAACGCCATGAGAGCACCGATCACGTAGCCGATCCGGCCAGCATCTCCCACCACGATGGGCGGGCGGTCCCCTCGCGTGGCGGAATGAGCACGGCGTTGGCCTGTGTTTTGGTTTTTGTTCGGATAGATTTCCCAGTGCAGGCTTGGCGTCCATTCCTTCCAATCAGGGGGATCCCATGGCACTTGTCGAAGGCACCATCAGGGACGATGGCGGCGCGGTGTTCAACGTCCGCAACACGGCGTTCGGGGGTGGGGCCAAGGGAGACGGCTCCACCAACGACACCGCGGCCATCCAGGCCGCCATCAACGCAGCCGCCACGAGCGGTGGGACGGTGTACTTTCCCGCGGGCAACTACAAGCACGGCTTCCTCACCCTTTACGGCAGGGTGAACCTGGTGGGAGCGGCCGGTGCCGTGCTGCAGTGCGCGGCGGTGGAAACCCACAACACGTCCGTCGCCGTCGCGGTGGGGATCAAGCGCTCGGGCTCCACCTTCGTGGGCGACGTGTGGAGGGGGTGGATTGAAGGGTTGCACTTCGCGCGGCACGCGTCGTTCAGCTTTCCGGATGGCAGCATCCTGCTCAACTTCTTCAACTCGGCGGCCTACGGCGTAACACGGTGCCGCTTTACCGACATGCCGGGCGCCACGCCCATCAAGCACAACAACGACGGCAACTGGTACACGGGCTCCATCGCCCGTTCCGGCGGACGTTTCCTCTACAACGTCATCGAGGGCGGTGCCACCAGCAGCACCTCCATGCAGGAGGGCATCTCCCTCGCCGCCATCTCCGGGACAGAGACGTCGACCGACATGCAGGTGATCGGCAACACGGTCACCGGCGTGGCCGACGATCCCATCGCCTCTCACGGCGTCACCGGGCTGTGGGTGGTGCGCAACTACTGCCGCAGCCTGGACGGCAACATCAAGATCAACGACAGCTCCGACTGGCACGTGCTGGAGAACGACTGCGAGCACACCAGCACCGGCGGCGGCAGCGGGCTGATCTGGGCGTCATGGGACAACAACGCGCAGAGCCCCGGCAGCCACCGCGGCGAGATCCGCTTCAACCGGCTGCGGATCCGCTCCGGCCAGTCGGTGCCCCAGCCCATCTTCCTTACCGGCACGCGCGACGTGGAGGTCACGCACAACCACATCCGCAACGAGAGCCAGAACCCGGCGCACATCGTTGTTTCGGCGGACCTGCGTGCCGAAGTGTCCACGCTGACCAAACAGCCGTACGCACGGGTGCTGGTGGACGACAACTACCTGGTAGACACGGGGATCGCCTTCTACGACACCGAGCCGGTGCGCACCGGGTGGATCCGCGCGCGCCGCAACACGGCCGTCGCCGTGAACGGCACTCCGCGCATCAATGCGCCCGCGGCCCGCTTTGCGGACGACGACGTGGACCCCAGGGGGTGGAACTCGGCCACTCACGAGATCGCGGGCGGGCTGGTGGCACAGCCGGAGCTCCTGTGCGAGTGGTACCTCAAGGACATCCCCTCGGGAACGGCCGCGCTGCTGATGGCGCGGTACGACAGTATCGTCCGCTGGTACGCCCCCGCCGACGTGCTGCTGACCACCGCGACCCTCGAGTCAGACCAGACGCTTCCCGCCGCGGGCGCCTCGGCGCTCGTCCAGGTGAACTCGGGGACCGTCAACTTCCAGTTCGCCTTCACCGACGCACAGCTGCCGCGCCTGTGGACGCAGCACGCCTCCCCCGCGCTGCGGATGACGCGCGGCCAGTACGTGGAGGCCACGATCTACCCGTACAACAACCTGACGGGCCGCGACCTGGTGCTGCGCCTGTACGGCGTGCGGCTGGCACGCATGGCGGTATGATGCGGTGACGCAGGAACGGGAATATGAGGCCGGGTGCACGCGGTGAGGCGTGCGCCCGGTTCTGGTGTCGGAGGATGCCGGCGCGGCTGTCGCGGTGGAGCCTTCTCCCTCGCCAGCGCCGCGGGTCCACCGCGGCTCTGCGGCGCACGTCCCTCAACCCCGGTGCGACAGCCTGAACGCACCACCGCCCGCAGGGAAGTCCCTGCGGGCGGTGGTACGGAATCCGGCGAAGTGAGCATGCAAGCGCGAGGTTTCACAAAAAACCGGCGGAGAGCATAAAGCCCTCCGCCGGTTCCGTTCATCCACCGAATCCGTTCAGCCTGTCGGCCGACGGGCTCAGTACATGTCGCCCATGCCGCCGCCGCCGCCCGGCATGGCGGGGGCGCCGCCCTTGGGCTCGGGCTTCTCCGTGACCACCGCCTCGGTGGTCAGCAGCAGGCCGGCGATGGAGCTGGCGTTCTGCAGCGCCGTGCGCGTGACCTTGGTCGGGTCGATCACGCCGGCCGCAACCAGGTCCTCGTACTCGTCGGTGCGCGCGTTGTAGCCGTAGTTCTTGTCCTGCGACTCACGCACGCGCTGCACGACGATGCTGCCCTCGACACCCGCGTTGATGCTGATCTGGCGGATGGGCTCCTCGAGCGCGCGCTCGATGATGCGCACGCCGATCTGCTCGTCGGCGTCGTCCAGCGTCAGCCCCTTCAGGGCCTGCTGGGCACGCAGCAGCGCCACGCCGCCGCCGGGGACGATGCCCTCTTCCACCGCCGCGCGGGTGGCGTGCAGGGCGTCCTCCACACGGGCCTTCTTCTCCTTCATGGCCGTCTCGGTGGCGGCGCCCACGTGGATCACGGCCACGCCGCCGGCCAGCTTGGCCAGCCGCTCCTGCAGCTTCTCGCGGTCGTAGTCGCTGGTGGTCTTGTCGATGGCCGACCGGATCTCCTTGATGCGGCCCTCGATGGTCTCATGCTGCCCGGCGCCGTCGACGATCGTCGTGTTGTCCTTGTCGATGACGATGCGCTTGGCCTTGCCCAGGTCGCTGACCACGGCGTTCTCGAGCTTGAAGCCCACCTCTTCCGAGATCACCTGGCCGCCGGTCAGGACGGCGATGTCCTGCAGCATGGCCTTGCGGCGGTCGCCAAAGCCGGGGGCCTTGACGGCGCAGACGCGCAGGGTGCCGCGCAGCTTGTTCACCACCAGCGTGGCCAGGGCCTCGCCCTCCACGTCCTCGGCGATGATCAGCAGCGGACGGCCCATCTGCGCCACCTTCTCCAGGATCGGCAGAAGGTCCTTCATCGTGCTGACCTTCTTGTCGTGGATCAGGATCAGCGCGTCGTCCAGGACGGCTTCCATGCGGTCCGGATCGGTGACGAAGTACGGCGAGCTGTAGCCGCGGTCGAACTGCATCCCCTCGACCGTCTCCAGCGTGGTCTCCAGGCCCTTGGCCTCTTCGACCGTGATCACGCCGTCCTTGCCCACCTTCTCCATGGCCTCGGCGATGAGGTTGCCGATCTCCTCGTCGCTGTTGGCGGAGATGGTGCCCACCTGGGCGATCTCCTTCTTGCCGGCCGTCGGAACCGAGAGGCCCTTGAGCTCCTCGATCACCTTCTCCACGGCCTTGTCGATGCCGCGCTTGAGCGCCATGGGGTTGGCCCCGGCGGTCACGTTCTTCAGGCCCTCGCGAAAGATGGCCTGCGCCAGCACGGTCGCGGTGGTGGTGCCGTCACCGGCCAGGTCGCTCGTCTTGGTCGCGACCTCCTTGACCATCTGCGCGCCCATGTTCTCGATCGCGTCCTCCAGCTCGACTTCCTTGGCCACCGTCACACCGTCCTTGGTGATCAGGGGCGAGCCGAACTTGCGGTCGATGACGACGTTGCGGCCCTTGGGCCCCAGCGTCACCTTCACGGCCTCGGCCAGCTTGTCGACGCCCTTCTTGAGCGCGGCGCGGGCGTCGGTGTTGAACGTCAGCTCCTTGGCAGCCATCGTTCGTAGTCTCCCTATCTATGAGTTCGAATTTCAGTCAGGTCAGAACCGGAAGATGCCTCGGCCTCAGCCGACCACCGCCAGGACGTCCGACTCGCGCAGGATCAGGTACTGCTCGTTCTCGACGGTGACCTCGGTGCCGCTGTACTTACCGTACAGCACCTTGTCGCCCACCTTGAGCTCCATGTCGACCCGCTTGCCGTCTTCCACGCGGCCGGGACCCACGGCCACCACCTCGCCCTGCTGGGGCTTTTCCTTGGCGGTGTCGGGGATGTACAGCCCTCCGCGCATCTGCTCGGTCTCCTCGAGCGCCTTGACGACGACGCGGTCCGCGAGCGGCTTGACCTTGATATCGGTCGCGGTAGCCATCTGGTGACCTCCCTGCGTAATGGGTTGTGATGGGTTGAAAGACCGTGTATCTCAACCTCACCTGCCTGTTAGCACTCAACTCCGTGGAGTGCTAACGATGGCGGTAACATAACCGCCGGTGCCTCCCTGTCAAGCGCAGGCAGGGAGGCTGCACGAATGCGCGGGGGTGCACGGCGCGTACCTTTCAGGACTTGCCAGAGTGGCTGAACGCGTGCCGGAACGGCGGAGTGGTGGGACGGATTTGCAGGGTTGATCCACAGAGGTCGAAGCCGATTCGACAGGCACCGCACTGCGTCCGCGGGGTGCCCCTCCCCCGGCCCCTCCCCGTTCGTTCCTCACGGAGAGGGGAGTCGCAACCTCCAGATCTGAGCGTTGTCGAACGGGATCGAACTGCGTCCGCAGGGCGCCCCCTTACTCGCCTGGGCTCGCACCTACCCCCAAAAAACCTGGGGGAGGTGGACTTCGATTTCACTTCGACTTCTTCTGAAGCGCCACCGCACGCCCGGCGCACCCAATCCCTCCCCCGCAGTTTGGGGGCGGGGTCGACGGCCGTTGCGAGGAACGAGCAAAAGGCCCGTCGGGGGTGAGGGCCCCCGCGGTAGCGCGACCTCACCCACCCTCCGCCCGGCGCAGCGCGATCACCAGCACCGCCAGCCACGCCGCGCCCATCACGGCTCCCGCCGCGATGTCCGTGGGCCAGTGCGCGCCCAGCCGCAGCCGTGCGACCACGACGGTCGCCACGCCGGCGGTGGCGATCAGCCACGCGAGCAGCGCCTCGCCGCGGCTGCGGGTAGTGCTGGCCCACAGGTACGCCAGCACGCCGAACGCCACGGTCGCCTGCACCACGTGGCCGGACGGAAAGCTAGACAGCGACCCCGGCGTGGCGATGCCGTGCTCCACCACCAGCGGCCGGGCGCGCCGCCACAGGAGCCACCCGGTGACGAACGGCAGGTACGCGGCGGTGAACCCCACCAGCAGCGTCAGCGCAGGCAATGCGAGTCCCTGCCACGATGCGAGCGCCGCGAAGGTCAGAATGCCCAGCCAGAGCACCAGCCCGTTGCCGCCGGCATCCATCCAGATGGCGGTGTTGAACGTCACGGGCGCCGCGTCCACAAAACCGCGCAGCGCCCGCTCTTCCCAGTCCAGCGCGCCGGAAGCCTCCAGCCGCGTGCCGGCCGCCACCATCCCCAGCGTCAGCACCAGGACCGCGGCGAGGCCGGCCGCGAGCGTCATCCACCAGCGGCGTAGCACGTCGGGATCCACCGCACGGTAGCCGCGGTTCAGCCGGCGGATGCATTCGCGCAGCATCCGCACGGACACCCACCCTTCACGCATCCGCGACGGGGACCGGGACGCGCTGCGGAAGCGCCCTGCCCTTCCACCTCACCCGTCCGCGCTCGTGGCCGATCCACGATTCCACCGCGAGCACGGCCGCCAGCAGCGCGCCAGCCGGGTGCAGCATCACCGTCCGCCATTCCTGCCGAAAGAGCAGCGCCCCCGCGATCCGCACCGCCGCCAGCAGCGTGAGCGGCACCAGCGCCGCCGGCGTTCCCCGCAGTGCGGCGACGAATGGATAGATCCACGCGATGGAAAGCAGCGCCAGCGCCGCCACGAACGACGCGCGGCGCCCGCCGAGCAGCGGATACAGGTTCTTGCGGAAGCCCTCACGCATCGCGGCCGCACCGCCGTACATCCGCACCGCCAGCAGCGACGGTGCCGCGCACACCACCAGCCGTTCGCCGCACGCCTTCACCAGCCGCCCGAGCACCACGTCTTCCAGCACCTCGTCACGCACGCCTTCGTGCCCGCCCACGGCATCGTAGGCCGAGCGGGTGAAGGCCAGCCACTGGCCGTTCGCCATCGACAGAGAGGGGGCGCGGAGAATGGGAATCAGCCGCAGCGGAAGCATCGACAGCACCGGAAGCTGGACGATGATCGGCACGACGGCGGCCTGCATCCACCCGTCCAACCGCTGTCGGGGGATGGCGGTCATCGCGCCGGCGCCATGCGTCTGCATCATCGCGATTGTGCGGCGGAGGGCGGAGGGCGCGGCCTCCACATCCGCATCGCAGAAGACGAGGACGTCGCCGGTAGCGGCTTCGGAAAGCTGGTGGCACGCCCAGTTCTTTCCCACCCACCCCGGCGGCGGATCGCTCCCGCGCAGCACCCGCAGCGGCGCGCCACCGCCTCCGCCGAATGCCTCCGCGACGTCCGCCGTGCCATCCGTCGAGCGGTCGTCGAGGACCAGCACCTCCAGCCGTGGATAGTCGAGCGCGAGGAGGAGGGGGAGGGTGCGGCGCAGGTTGTCCGCCTCGTCGCGCGCGGGGACCAGGACGCTGACGAGTGGGAGATGATCAGGCTCACCGGCATCCTCCAGCCGCGGCGCGGTCGCCAGGTTGTAGAGCGCGACGAGGAGCATGGCCGCGAGGATGACGGTGCTCAGCAGGTCGAGCGCGATCATCGACCGATCTCCGCTGGCGCGATCGCGGCGGGCAGCCGGCCTTGCGGGCCGGGCCAGTGGCGCGGCGCGTCCTCGCCGTGGCGGGAGAGGAAGGCGTGGATGGCATCGATCTCCCGCGCCACCGCGCTCTCGACACCGGCCAGGTCCAGGTTGCGGTCGATGGAGATCAGTTCGGCAGAGGAGGCAAAGACGGTGGGGCGGGTGGCGCTCAGCGGCTCCACGTGCAGGCCGATGGGGAGCACGGCGAGCGGTGCCAGCTCTCGCGCCAGCAGTCCGATGCCGGGCCGAAATGCGAGCGGGCGCTTGAAGGAGGGCCAGATGC
>DASTVC010000151.1:0-3588 GCA_035759295.1 Longimicrobium sp.
CCAGCGTCCCATCCGGCCGCCAGCGCGCGAGATCGCCCGTGCGGTACAGGCGCGCCCCCGGCTGGGCGGCGAACGGGTCGGGAACGAACTTCTCCGCCGAGAGCCCCGGCCGCCCCAGGTATCCGCGCGCCACGCCGGCCCCGCCGATGTACAGCTCGCCCGGCACGCCCGCCGGCACCGGGGACTGGGATCCGTCCAGCACGTACACCCGCGTGTTCGCCACCGGCGCGCCGATGGAGACGTTCCCGCGGCCCGCGTCCGCCCCCGCGCCCAGGTGCCGCGCCGTCGACCAGATGGTAGTCTCCGTGGGCCCGTACACGTTCCAGAGCGCGCCGACCCGCTCGCGCAGCCGCGCGGCGAGCTCGGCGGGGAGCGCCTCGCCGCCGCTGAGGGCGCGCAGGCTCTCCGCGCCCTCCCAGCCGGCGTCGAGGAGGAGCCGCCAGGTCGCGGGCGTGGCCTGCAGCACGGTCCCGGCGCCCGCGCCGACCGCCGCCCGCAGCAGAACGGGATCGGACGCCGCGGAGCGGTCCAGGATCTCCACCCGCGCGCCCGAGAGCAGCGGAAGGAAGAGCTCGAGCACCGAGATGTCGAACGCGAGGGTGGTGATGGCGAGCAGCCGGTCCCCGGGCGCCATCGCCACGGTCCCGCGCATGGACCAGAGCAGGTTCACTACGCCCCGGTGGTGGTTCATCACCCCCTTGGGGCGGCCGGTGGAGCCGGAGGTGTAGATGACGTACGCCAGCGAATCCGGACCCACGCCGCCCGCCGGGTTCTCCGCGCTCTCCGCCGCGATCTCCCCCGCGGCGTCGTCCACCGCCAGCACCCTCACGCCTTCGCGCGCGGGGACGGTGTCGGCAAGCGCGCCCTGGGTGAGGACGAGGGGGACGCTGCTGTCGTCCAGCATGTACGCCAGCCGCTCGGCGGGCAGGCCCGGGTCCAGAGGCACGTAGGCGCCCCCGGCCTTCAGCACCGCCAGGAGGGAGATCACCATCTCCAGGCTCCGCTCCAGGCAGATCCCCACCCGCACCTCCGAACCCACCCCGCGGCCGCGCAGATGGTGGGCGAGGCGGTTGGCACGCGCGTTCAGCTGCGCGTACGTGAGCGACGCGTCCTCGAAGACGGCGGCGACGGCGTCCGGCGTCCGCGCCGCCTGCCGCTCGAAGACCTGGTGAAGGCACGCTTCCGCGGGATACTCCCCCTCGGTCCGGTTCCACGCCTGCAGCACCAGCGCGCGCTCCGCATCCCCGAGCAGCTCCAGCCGCGAAATCCGCACGTCCGCATCCGCGGCGACCTGCTCCAGCACCCGCTCCAGGTGGCCGAGCATCCGCTCGATCGTGCCGCGCTCGAAGAGGTCGGTGCTGTAGTTCAGCGCGCCGCGCAGTCCCCGGGTGGTCGCCGTGAGCGTCAGGGAGAGATCGAACTGGGCGCTCGCGAGCTCCGCACCGGCTCCGCGCACGTCCAGCCCCGGAAGCGCGCCTCCCCCGCCCCCGGCGTTCTGCAGCGTGAACAACACCTGGAACAGGGGCGAGTGGCTAAGGCTGCGCTCCGGCTGCAGCTCGGCCACCAGCTTCTCGAACGGCACCTCCTGGTGCTCGTACGCGCCCAGCGTCGTCTCCCGCACCCGCCCCAGCAGCTCGCGGAAGGTGGGGTTGGCCGAGAGGTCGGTGCGCAGGACGAGCGTGTTGGCGAAGGATCCGATCAGCTCCTCTACCTCGCGCCGCGTGCGCCCGGCGATCGGGCTCCCCACGACGATGTCGTTGCTCCCGCTGTACTTCGACAGCAGCACCTGGAAGGCGCCCAGCAGCGTCATGTACAGCGTGGCGCCCTGGCTGCGTCCCAGCGCCTGCAGCCGCTCCAGCAGCTCCGGGGAGAGCTCCACCGGAACCGTCGCGCCCCGGTACGTCCGCACCGGCGGACGCGGATGGTCCGTCGGCAGCTCCAGCAGCGCGGGTGCGTCCGCCAGCCGCTCCCGCCAGTACGCCAGCTGCCGATCCAGGGCCTCGCCCTCCAGCTGCGCCCGCTGCCACACCGCGTAGTCGGCGTACTGCACCGCCAGCCCCGGGAGCGGCGACGCTTCGCCGCGCGCGTATGCCGCGTACAGCGCCGAAAGCTCGCGGTCGAGCACCCCCATGCTCCACCCGTCGCTGACGATGTGGTGCATCGAGAGCAGCAGCACGTGATCCTCGGAGTCCAGCCGCAGCAGCGCCGCACGGAAGAGCGGCCCCGCGGCAAGGTCGAACGGGCGCGCCGCCTCCTCGCCGGCCCGGCGCTTGACCGCCGCCTCGCGATCCGCCTCGCTCAACCCCGACAGGTCCTCCACCGGCACCACGAAGCCGTCGAACGGCGTGATCACCTGCACCGGAGAGCCGTCGGTCTCCGCGAACACCGTCCGCAGCGCCTCGTGGCGCCGGACGATCTCGCCCAGCGCGCGCTCCAGCGCCTGCTCGTCCAGGACTCCGCCCAGCCGCAGCCCCCTGGGCAGATTGTAGACGGTACTCCCCGGCTCCAGGCGGTCGATGAACCAGAGCCGCTCCTGCGCGAACGACAGCGGCAGCGGCCCCGTGCGCTCGGCAGGCACCACCGGCGGCAGCACCGGCAGCTCCGCGCGCCGCATCTCCTCCACGCGCCCGGCCAGTGCCGCCACCGTGGGTCCTTCGAAGAGCGCGCGCAGCGGCAGCTCGATGGCGAATACGTCCCGGACGCGCGAGACCACACGAGTGGCGAGCAGCGAGTGCCCGCCCAGCTCGAAGAAGCTTTCCTCCACGCCCACGCGCTCCAGGCGCAGCACCTCTGCCCAGATCTCCGCCAGCACCTCCTCCGCCGGGGTGCGCGGCGCCACGTACCGCTCGCCCGCCGACGCGAGCTCCGGCGCCGGCAGCGCCTTGCGGTCCAGCTTGCCGTTGGCGGTCAGCGGCAGCGCGTCCAGGGAGACGAACGCGGACGGCACCATGTACTCCGGCAGGCTGCGCCGCACATGCGCGCGCAGCGCCTCCGTCTCCGCTTCGCCCACGATGTACGCCACCAGCCGCTGCTCGCCCGCATCCTCGCGCGCCACGACCACGCAGTCGGCGACGCCCTCGTGCTGGCGCAGCGCGGCTTCGATCTCCCCCAGCTCGATGCGGAAGCCGCGGATCTTTACCTGGAAGTCAAGCCGCCCCAGGTACTCGATGGCGCCGTCCACCCGCCACCGCGCCCGGTCGCCGGTGCGGTACAGCCGCGCGCCGCCTTCCGCGGAGAACGGATCCGGGACGAAGCGCTCCGCCGTCAGCCCCGGGCGATCCAGGTAGCCGCGCGCCACCTGCACCCCGCCGATGTACAGCTCGCCCGGCGTGCCGACCGGCACCGGCCGCAGCGCGGCATCCAGCACGTAGAGCGCGGTGTTCCACACCGGCCGCCCGATCGGCACCACGTCGGCGGATTCGTCGCGCGGGCAGGTCCAGAAGCTCACGTCCACGGCCGCCTCGGTGGGGCCGTAGAGGTTGGTCAGCGCGACAGGCGCCGGGAAGCGATCGTGGAAGCGCTCCACCAGCGCCGGCGGCAGCGCCTCGCCGCTGCAGACCACGCGCAGCAGGCTGCCGCACCGCGCCG
>DASTVC010000152.1:0-4266 GCA_035759295.1 Longimicrobium sp.
CGCAGAATCGCATTCCCCTGAATTTCCTGGCGTGCGACTGAGAAAATCCATTGCCGGAATTCTCGTGGCCAACCGGAACGGCAATCACCGTCGGCCACAATCCGCGCAGGCGGATTTCGTGATTTTCCAGCCGCGATTTCAATCGCCCGAGGCAAGGCCCGGAGCGAAAGCACACCAGAACCGGAGCAGGATGGCGGGTCTCAGCATCAAACCGAACGTATTCACCCGGCGCGAGTGGGTTCTGCTCCTCGTGCTGACGGCGGTGCAGTTCTGCCACATCCTGGACTTTGTCCTGATGATGCCGCTGGCGCCCATGCTCATGCGCTCGCTGCACGTGTCCGCGCGCGAGTTCGGGCTGCTGGTGTCGGCGTATACCTTCGCGGCCGCGGCGTCGGGGCTGCTGGCGGCCGCGTTCATGGACCGCTACGACCGCAAGCGCATGCTGCTGTTCCTGCTGGCCGGGTTCGGCGTGGGAACGCTGCTGTGCGGGCTGGTGGACGACTACTGGCTGCTGATGGCCGCCCGCGTGGTCGCCGGGTCGTTCGGCGGCGTGCTGGCGGGCGTGGTGTTCGCCATCGTGGGCGACTACATCCGCCCCGAGCGCCGCGGCACGGCGATGGGGATCGTGATGGGCGGATTCAGCGCGGCCTCCGTGCTGGGGCTGCCCTTCGGCCTGTCGCTGGCGGAGCGCGGCGCGTGGGAAACGCCCTTCCTCTTCCTGGCCGGCGTGACCGCCGTCGTCTTCACGGTCGCCGCCGTGGCGCTTCCGACCATGCGCTCGCACCTTACGGGGCGCCGCAAGGACGATCCGTCGCCCTTTACCGAGCTCCTCGCCGTCGCCCGCGAGCCGCGGCACGTGCGCGCGTTCGCGCTGACGACCGCCATCATGTTCTCCGCCTTTACCGTCGTGCCCTTTCTGAGCGCGTACCTGGTGGAGAACGTGGGGATGCCGGAGACCCAGCTGGACCTCATCTACCTCGTCGGCGGGGTGGGGACCATCATCACCGGGCCTTTCCTCTGGGGGCCGCTGGCGGACCGCTTTGGCCACGCGCGGGTGTTCACGCTCGCGGCCATGCTCAGCATCATCCCCATCGCCGCCGTCACCAACCTGCCGCGCGTGTCGCTGCCGGTGATCCTGGCGGTGACCACGGGGATGATGGTGATGGCGTCGGGGCGCATGATCTCCGTCACCGCGCTCATCACGGGCGTGGTGGAGCCGCGGCGGCGTGGCAGCTTCATGAGCCTGAACTCGTCCATTCAGCAGGGCGCGGCGGGCGCGGCGGCGTTCGTGGCCGGAATGCTGATCGGCGGCGGCGAGGGGCAGCCGCTGTCGGGGTACAACACGGTGGGATGGGTGGCGATGGGCGCGACGCTGCTCACGCTGGTGCTCGTCGGCACGCTGCGGCAGGCGCAGGTGCCCGCGCACGTGTCGCCGTTCGAGGGTGCCGGCGCGCCGCCCCTCGCGGAACCGATGGAAGCGCCCCAGGAGCCGGCGGAGGACAGGTCCCCCCGCCGCTCCGCCGACCGCCGCCGTCACGCTGGATCCGCCGCGGGCGAGGACTAGCCCGCGGCGCCGAGATCAGCAGCCCGGCCAGTAGCAGGTGGGGTCCGTGCACCGGTAGCCCGAGTTGCCCGGACACCCTGGGGTCAGGCAAGGCTGGCAGTTGCTCAGGCACGTGACGCAGGTGGCGTCGCAGCTCGCCGGGCAGGTCTGTGGGCAGCTGCGCCCGCAGGTGTTCTCGCAGGTACCGCCGTCCGAGATCTGCTGGTGTGCGGCGACGGTGCCCGCGGCGGGGTCCGGCGCGGTGGTCTGGAACGACTCGACCGTGATCGACTCCAGGTGCAGCCTGATCTTGCGCATGGTGCCTCCTGTCGGGAGGAAAAGCGGAGGCCGGCGGGCGGCGCACCTGAGGGGGTCGGGAAGGATGACCACGGGAGGCGTGGGCCCGGCCGGCCGGGCAGCGGATTCAATACTGCTCCGCCGCCGGCGGATGACAAGCAAACATTGCGAGCGGCCACGGCACCCCGCCGCGGGCGACGACCGATCGGGAGAACCTTGATGGCCCATCACCAGGCCGCGTCCAAGGACGCACCCCAGGACAAGAAGAAGCCCAAGCCCCTGCGCAACCCCGAGGCGTGGCGCGAGGCCAAGCGGCTGCTGTGGGCGCACCGCCGCTACCTGGGCATCGGGCTGGTGCTCATGCTGGTGAGCCGGGTGGCGGGGCTGGTGCCCGCGGCCAGCTCCAAGTACCTCATCGACACCGTGCTCAAGGCGCCGGGGCGGCCGGACCTGCTGCTGCCGCTGGCGGGCGCCGTGCTGCTGGCCACCCTCATCCAGGGCGTCACCAGCTTCGCGCTGTCGCAGATCATCAGCGTCACCGCGCAGCGCGCCATCACCGACATGCGGCGGCGCGTGCAGCAGCACATCACCCGCCTGCCCATCAAGTACTTCGACAGCACCCAGGTGGGCGTGCTGGTGTCGCGGGTGATGAACGACGCCGAAGGCATCCGCAACCTGGTGGGCACCGGCATCGTGCTGCTGGTGGGCAGCGTGTTCACCGCCGTGCTGGCGCTGGTGGCGCTGCTGTACCTCAACTGGGTGCTCACCCTGGCCATCGTGGTGCTGCTGGCCGGCTTCGGCGTTACCATGAGCGCCACCTTCAAGAAGCTGCGCCCCATCTTTCGCGAGCGCGGCCAGATTACCGCCGAGGTCAACGGCCGCCTGACGGAGACGCTGGGCGGCATTCGGGTGGTCAAGGCGTACGGCACGGAAAAGCGCGAGCAGCGGGTGTTCGCCCGCGGCGCACACCGGCTGTTCCGCAACATCGCCAGCTCCATCACCGGCGTCTCGGTGGTCGCGTCCGTGGGCACGGGGGTGATCGGCGCCGTGTCGCTGGCGGTAATCGTCATTGGCGGGCGGGCGATCCTGAACGGGACGATGACGCTGGGCGACCTGTTCGCCTTCGTTTTCTTCACCGGCCTGCTGGCCGCGCCGGTGATGCAGATCGCTTCCATCGGCACACAGATCAGCGAGGCGTTCGCGGGGCTGGACCGCATTCGCGAGGTGCTGGGAATGCGCACGGAGGACCAGGAAGACCGCGACCGCGAGGCGCTGGGCCGCATCGAGGGCGACGTGCGGCTGCAGGACGTGTGGTACGAGTACAACGAGGGGCAGCCGGTGCTGCGCGGCATCAACCTGCACGTGCCGCCGGGGACGACGACCGCCCTCGTCGGCAGCAGCGGCAGCGGAAAGAGCACGCTGGTGAGCCTGGTGATGGCGTTCAACCAGCCCACCACCGGCAAGGTGATGATCGACGGGCGCGACCTGGGCGAGCTCAAGCTGGCGGACTACCGCGCGCAGCTGGGCGTGGTGCTGCAGGAGAACTTTCTCTTCGACGGCACCGTGGCCGACAACGTCCGCTTCGCCCGGCCCGACGCCACGCGCGCCGAGATCGAGGAGGTGGCGCGCATCGCCAACGCGCACGACTTCATCGCCGAGTTCCCCGACGGCTACGACACGGTGGTGGGGGAGCGGGGGATCAAGCTGAGCGGCGGGCAGCGGCAGCGCATCGCCATTGCCCGCGCGCTGCTGGCGGACCCGCGCATCCTGATCCTGGACGAGGCCACGTCGTCGCTGGACAGCGAAAGCGAGTACAAGATCCAGGAAGGCCTGCGCCGGCTGCGGCAGGGGCGCACGGCGTTCGTCATTGCGCACCGCCTGTCCACCATCCGCAGCGCCGACCAGATCGCGGTGCTGGAGGCGGGTGAGATCGTGGAGCGCGGCACGCACGCGCAGCTCATGGCGCTGGGCGGCCGCTACCGCGAGCTGCACGACCGCCAGTACGCGCTGGAAAGCGACCGCTTCATCAACCCGGGCGAAGACTTTACGCCGGATGTAGACTTCGCCGCCCCGGCCGCCGCGGCGGGGGACGACTGACGCGAGTGCGTGAGTGCGTGAGTGCGTGAGTGCGTGAGTGCGTGAGTGCGTGAGTGCGTGAGTGCGAAAGGTGCTGATCCTTCCGCGCTCACGCATTTTCGCGTCGGCGCACGTTATCGTTGCCTGGTTCGATACAGAGCCCTATCCTGAGCCGCGATCGATTCGCCGGGATTCCGGAATCGCGTACCGATAAAGCGGACGGTGTCATTGTGATACCAAATCCTCTAGTTCGGTGTGCAGGGTCGGCAAGGATTCAACGCAGAGAGCGCAGAGTTCAAACGAGAGAGCGCAGAGGATACACCTTCGTCAGTCCTCTGCGCTCTCTCGTT
>DASTVC010000153.1:0-3418 GCA_035759295.1 Longimicrobium sp.
ATCTCCACGATCAGCGCCGCCAGCTCGCGCGGGTCCACGGTGAGCGTCAGGCACAGGTACGGCGCTTCCGGACTCGCCTCGAACACGTTCCCCACGACGGGAAGATCCACCGAGACGGCCAGGTACTGCGCGCGATCGTACACGTACGTCTCATCGCCCAGCGTCACCTGCTTGCGGCCCTGGACCACCACGTACACCGCGGGCTCCTGCAGCACGGGCGCCGGTTCGGTCGGATGCGAAAAACGCCACAGCTTCAGCGCCGGGATGGCGGTATCGTGCCCCCCATCCGAACCCGTCCGGCGCTCCAGGAGCTGCACCAGCTCCCCCCGCAGCGCCTCCACGCGGACAGCCTCCGGATCGCGTTCCGCGGCCGGGCCGGATCCACCGAGTGTCATTCCCCACGCCTTCCCATTCAGTAGACATTCTCTCCAGACAGTCGGACGATACACCCTCCCCGTCCGTTCTTCCAGCATCGTGGAGGAACAGGCAAGAATCGCCCACGATCCGGCAGGGCTCGTGGGGCGGATCCGCTTACCTTTCTTCCAGCGGCGGATGCCGGAGGCGGTCTGCCGGATTCTGCGGATATACGCAAGAAATGGAGGATGGAGATCCCATGACGGACAGGAAGATCTGGTTCATCACCGGCGCCGGGCGGGGCATGGGCGTCGATTTCGTCCGGGCGGCGCTGGCGGCCGGCCACGCGGTGGTGGCCACCGGCCGGGACCCCGACGCGGTGGCGCGGGCCGTGGGCGCGTCGGACGACCTGCTGGTGGTCTCGCTGGATGTCACCCGTCCCGACGACGCCGAGGCCGCGGTGCGGGCCGCCGTGGAGCGGTTCGGCCGAATCGACGTGCTGGTGAACAACGCGGCCAACTTCTACGCCGGATACTTCGAGGAGCTTACGCCGGAGCAGATGGAGCGGCAGCTGGCGACCAGCCTGACGGGGCCGATGAACGTCACCCGCGCGGTGCTGCCGGTGATGCGCCGGCAGCGCGCGGGGCACGTCATCACCATCTCCTCCACCGCGGGGCTGGCCGGCTTCGAATTCGGATCGGCCTACGCGGCGTCCAAGTTCGGCGTGGAGGGGTGGATGGAGTCGCTGCACCCCGAGGTGGCGCCCTTCGGCATCCACACCACCCTCGTCAACCCGGGATTCTTTCGCACGGAGCTTCTCACGCGCGAGTCCACCAGCTTCGCCGAGGGGTCCATCCCGGACTATGCGGAGCGCACGGCGGCGCAGCAGGCGTGGTGGACGGGGATGAACGGCCAGCAGGTCGGCGACCCCGCGAAGCTGGCCCGGGCCCTCCTGACCCTCGCGGGCGAAGCACAGCCGCCGCGCCGCTTTCTCGCCGGCGCCGACGCCATCGCCACCGCCGAACAGGTGATCGCCGTCCTGCAGGCCCAGATCGACGCGTACCGCGACCTCTCCACCTCCCTCGCGCTGGACGAAGCGCGGTGACATTGTGAACGTCGGCTTGTCGGATGATGACAGGCTCGAACGCGTTCTCGGAATTCGACGGAGGTGAAGCATGCGGATCGGGATCCTGGGGTCGGGACTGATGGGGGGAAAGCTGGGGACGATCTTCGCGCGGGCCGGGCACGATGTGGTCTTCAGCTACTCGCGCGATCGCAAGAAGCTGGAGCGGCTGGCGCGCGAGGCGGAGGAGAACGCGCGGGCGGGCACGCCGGCCGAGGCCGCGCGGGATGCGGACGCGCTCCTCCTGGCCGTGCACTGGTCGCGCGTGGACGACGTGCTGAAGCAGACGGGCGACCTGGCGGGCAAGGTCGTCGTGACCTGCTCGCTCCCCATGAACGACGACGATACCGAGCTCGTCGTCGCCCACACCTCGTCCGGCGCGGAGGAGCTGGCGGGGAAGGCGCCGGGGGTTCGCGTCGTATCCGCCTTTGGCACCGTGCCCAGCGAGGTGCTGTTCGACGTGTTCGAGCGGCGCGGCGGCGGAGCCCGGCCCAGCCTGGTCTACTGCGGCGACGACGACGGTGAGGCGAAGGAGGTCGCCGCCACGCTCATCCGCGACGCGGGGTTCGATCCGGTGGACGCGGGACCGCTGCGGATGGCCCGCTACGTGGAGCCGTTCACCATGCTGATCGCTCAGCTGGCCTACGAGGGGGACGGCGGGCCGGAGCTGGCGTACCGCTTCGAGCGGTTCGGGCGTTAGGGATGACGCATCACGAAGCCGCAAAATCATCGAAATCGGGAGACGCACCGCTCATTGTGAACCCCTGCTTATCAGCCGGATAACCGCCGTGAAGTTTATCCGCCGACCATCGTTTCCTAGCTTTGCTTCGCGAGGCGGCGACCGGGGTGGCCGATCGGTTGCGTGCACCTCGCCTCCGGCCGAGACCACGGCAGGATGATGGACGGGCCAACCCAGGAGCTGGACGATGGACATCAAACGAGCAGGCTCGCAGCCCTCCGGCAGGGGCCCGGCCGACTGGTTCACCGGCACGGTGCGGATCGACCCGCTGTTCGGGGCGAATGCGCCGGCGCGGGCCGCCGGCAACGCGGTGACCTTCGAGCCCGGCGCGCGCACCGCGTGGCACACCCATCCGCTGGGGCAGACGCTCATCGTCACCGCCGGCTGCGGCTGGGCGCAGCGCGAGGGCGGCCCGGTCGAGGAGATCCGCCCGGGGGACGTGGTCTGGTTCGCGCCCGGGGAGAAGCACTGGCACGGCGCCACGGCCACCACCGCCATGACGCACGTCGCCATCCAGGAGGCGCTCGACGGCAAGGCGGTCGACTGGATGGAGCACGTCACGGACGATCAGTATCAGCCGCCGCCGCCCCGTGATGGATGACGGGTAGTAGCGGGGCCGCTCCCGGCTGCGCCGGGAGGCCCTCTCCCCCGCCGCCTGCGCCGCTCGTTCCTCGCGGCTCGGCGGCGACCCCTCCCCCAAACTGCGGGGGAGGGGTGGTGGACGGAGAGCGAGGGGCGTCATTCTGGCTCGTGGAATGAAACCGACGGCTGTCATTCCGAGGCCCGCCCACGCTGTCCTTCGCCTCTCGCACGAGGGGGTGCAGGGCCGAGGAATCTACTTTCGGTGATCGCGAGGGCAGACGCGACAGGCCCGCTCCGCACATGCGGCGGCGCGACAGCTGGACAGGGCCGGTTCCCCGCTGGCGGAACAGGCCACCAGCAATCGGAGAGTAGCTTTCTCAGTCGCGCGCCGGGATTGTCGCAGCGGACGGTTCCGCGCGGCGCTCCTTCGAAATGACAGTTCGGGGCGAGTCCGCCAGGGCACACTCCCGCGAGTGAATCGAACCGGTGTCATTCCGAGGCCCGCCCACACCGCCGTCTGCCTCTCGCTCGGCAGGTGGCAGGGCCGAGGAATCTACTTTCGATGATCGGGAGGGCAGTTGCGGCAGCCCTCTCCGCACTTGCGGTCGCACGACAGCTGG
>DASTVC010000154.1:0-6372 GCA_035759295.1 Longimicrobium sp.
GTGTGATGGTGTGATGGTGTGATGGTGTGATGGTGTGATGGTGTGATGGTGTGATGGTGTGATGGTGTGATGGTGTGATGGTGTGATGGTGTGATGGTGTGATGGTGTGATGAGTGGTAGCGTCGGCGCGGGGGTTGCTACCGTGCCAACGGGAAAACCCCGATCGTCTCGATCACCTCTACACGCCTCGCCAGGAGAAGACGCTGATGCGAAAGATCCGCCTGGACATCGACGCGCTGGCCGTGGAATCGTTCTCGCCAGCCGCCATCGACGGAAAGCCGGCCGGTACCGTGCGGGCTCACGAGGAGGCGTTTGCGGCGCCCGACATCCCCACGCTGGAAACGGGCTACCACGGGTGCTACGCATGCCCGGCCACGGTGCTCCGGACGTGCGTGCCGTGCGCGTAATCCGCAGCCGGCGCGCGGGAACCCGCGGTCCCGCGCGCTTGCGCCCCGCCACCGGCGCCCGTATATGAACGCCGCCGCGCGGGTGCGCGGACGCAGGATTTCGCCATTCCACGGAGCAGGCGCGTGACCGACGGCATCACGGACATCACCATCATCGGCGGCGGGCCCACGGGGCTCTTTGCCGCTTTTTACGCGGGGCTGCGGGGCATCAGCTGCCGCATCGTGGACGCGCTGCCGCAGCTGGGCGGGCAGCTGATGGCCCTGTATCCCGAAAAGTACATCTTCGACGTGGGCGGCCTGCCCAGGATCCTGGCCAAGGACCTGGCCAAGAACATGATCGAGCAGGGGACGCAGTTCGGCCCCGAGGTGGTGCTCGAGGCCGAGGTGCAGGAGCTGATCCCCGAAGACGGCCACATCCGCCTGGTCACCCCGCGCGGCGAGTTCCTTACCCGGACCGTCTGCATCACGGCGGGGAAGGGCGCGCTGAACCCGCGTGTGCTGGAGTGCCCGGGGTGGAACGAGCACTACGGCGTGGAAGGCGGCGTGCACACGCACGTGCGCCAGCCCGAGGACTTTCGCGGCAAGCGCGTCCTGATCGTGGGCGGCGGCGACTCGGCGGTGGACTGGGTGCTGGGGCTGCGCGGCATCGCGAAGGAAATCACGCTCATCCATCGCCGCGACGAGTTCCGCGCGCACAAGAGCACGGTGCAGGAGATGCGCGAAGCCGCCGCGTCCGGCGCGGTGAGCATCCGCACGCCGTTCGAGGTCAAGGAGATCCACGGCAACGGCGGCTGCGTGGCGCAGGTGACGATGTTCAACAGCGAGACCAAGGACGAAGAGCAGATCGACGTCGAAGCCGTGATCGCGCTCCTCGGCTTCAAGCCCGATCTCGGCCCCATCAGCAACTGGGGACTGGAACTGCAGCGCAACACCATCAAGGTGTCGCAGCTGATGGAGACGAATCTCCCCGGCGTCTACGCCGCGGGCGACGTCGTCCACTATCCCGGCAAGCTGGAGCTGATCGCTACGGGCTACGGCGAGGCGGCCATCGCTGTGAACAACGCGGTGCACCACATCAACCCCAAGGCACGCGTCAGCCCGGGGCACAGCACGAATCTCAAGGTCTTCTCGCAGGAGGACGGCGAGTAGGAAAAGAAGGGAATAGGGAATAGGGAATAGGGAATAGCCAGCAAGGGGAAGGGGGGCGGGGTGGCGGCTTCGCATCGGGATCTGGTGGTCTGGCAGAAGTCCATGGATCTGGCCGTGCAGGTGTACCGCCTGACCGGCCGGTTCCCGAAAAGCGAGATGTATCGCCTCACATCGCAGGTGACGCGGGCCGCGGCTTCGGTCCCTGCAAACATCGCGGAGGGGAACGCGCGCGCGACTCGTCGGGACTACGCGCACTTTCTTTCGATTGCGAAGGGCTCGCTGAACGAGACGGAAACCTTCTTGTTCCTCGCGCTGCGGCTCGGCTACCTGCGCGAGCACGAAGCTGCCGCCACGCTGTTCCTGATCACGGAAATCGGCAAGATGCTCACCGCCCTGCGCGCAAAACTCGTATGATCCGTTCCCGCTATTCCCTATTCCCTATTCCCTATTCCCTCTCATGCCGGTAGCGCTCGTTACCGGAGGCGCGGTCCGCATCGGGCGCGCGATCTCGTCCGCGCTGGCGGAGGATGGGTATCGGCTCGTCATCCACTACAACTCGTCGTCGGAAGCGGCGGACGGGCTGGTGGGCGAGATCCGCGCGCAGGGCGGGGAAGCGCTCGCGATCGGGGCGGATCTGGCGGATGCGGGGGCGGTACGGAGACTGGCGGATGAGGCCTCGGCTGCCTTCGGGGGGATCGACGTTCTCGTCAACAACGCGTCCGTGTTTCCCGCGGAGCGGCTGGAGGAGACGGACGAGGCGCTGTGGGATCACACCATGGCGGTGAATCTCCGGGCGCCGTTCTTCCTGATCCGGCACCTGGCGGCGACGCTGCGGGAGCGGCGGGGCGTCGTCATCAACATGGCGGACCTGGCCGGAATCCAGACCTGGTCGGCGTACGCGGCGCACGGGATCAGCAAGGCGGGCGTCATCCACCTGACGCGCGTGGCGGCCCGCTCGCTGGCGCCGGAGGTTCGCGTGAACGGCATCGCGCCCGGCACCGTGCTGCCGCCGGAGAGCATGACGGACGAGGAGATCAGGGGACTCGCCGACCGCGCGCCGCTCAAGCGGAACGGCTCCCCCGAAGACGTGGTGCGCGCGCTGCGTTATCTTCTACAGGCCGATTTCGTCACCGGCGAGACGCTGGTGGTGGACGGCGGCCGACTGCTCCGCGGCTAGGTCGCAGCCCCCGTCCGCCGGCGCAGATCGGAAACCGATCCGGAACCTGATCCGTATCGGCAGGTACTGACTGGCTCATCCGATCCTGCTTCCGCGGCAGCACTCTCCCGCTATCCCCACACGAGATGGCACGCAGCAGCAAGCGTCCGCGCCGTAAGGCCCCCTCGCGCACACGCCGGCAGACGGTGCTGCGCGTGCTCGCGATCATGTGCGTCATCGGCCTCGCGATGGGGGTGGCGGGGCTGGCGTACCTGTGGCCGCGCTGCTCGGGCGCCGGCTGCCCCAGCGTCGCGGCGCTGCGCGAGTACACGCCGCCGCAGGCCAGCCGCGTGTTCGACGCGGGCAACCGCCTGGTGGCGCACCTGGCGCCGGAGCGGCGCATCGTGGTGCCGCTGGAACGCATTCCCGCCAACGTCTCCGGCGCCTTTCTGGCGGTGGAGGACAAGCGCTTCTACCGCCACCACGGCATCGACTACCGCCGCTTCTTTGGCGCGGTGGCGCGCGACGTAAAGGACCTGAGCTGGAGCCAGGGCTTCAGCACGGTGACCATGCAGCTGGCGCGCAACGTCTTTCCGCAGCACCTGAAGCGGGAAAAGACGCTCAAGCGCAAGGCGTGGGAGGTGGTGCTGGCGCGGCAGATCGAGCGGGAGTTCTCCAAGGACCAGATCCTGGAGATGTACCTGAACCAGATCTACCTGGGCGGCGGGCTGCACGGGGTAGAGGCGGCGGCGCAGGGGTACTTCGGCAAGAGCGCCACGCGGCTGACGAACGCGGAAGCGGCCACCATCGCCGCCATCACCCGCAGCCCGTCGTTCTACGACCCGCGCCGCAACCCCACGGCCGTCATCAACCGCCGCAACCTGGTGCTGGGGCTGATGCAGGACGCCGGCGTGATCGACGCGGCGGAGGCGGACGCGGCCCGCGAGGCGCCGCTGGGGCTGGCGCCGCCGGCGGAGGCGCGCGGCCGGGCGCCGTACTTCATCGCGGCGGTGCGGCGGGAGCTGCGCGAGCGCTTTGGCGCGGACGCCGACCAGCAGGGGCTCAAGGTCTACACCTCGCTGGACACGGAGCTGCAGCGCGCCGCCGAGCAGGCGCTGGTTGCGCAGATCCGCGCGGTGGAGCGCGGGGCGCATGGACGCTTCCGCGGCACGTCGTGCTCCGGCGCGCGGGTGGCGAACCCCGACCGCTGCCTGCAGGGCCTGTTCGTGGCGCTGGACCCGGACGACGGCGACGTGCTGGCGCTGGTGGGCGGGCGCGACTACGCCATCAGCCAGTTCGACCGGGTTACGCAGGCCAAGCGGCAGGCGGGATCCGCGTTCAAGCCCATCGTCTACTCCACGGCGCTGGCCAAGGGGATCCCCATCACCGAGCCGCTGGTGGGGCCGGGGATCGGCGGGGGCGATTCGCTGGGCTACTATCCCGCGGACCACGTGGCGGATTCGGTGACGATGGACATGCGCGGCGCGCTGCGGCTGTCGTCCAACCGCGCGGCCGTGAACCTGGGCCAGCGCGTCGGAGCCGCGAGCGTGGTGGCGCAGGCGCGGGAGCTGGGGATCACCACGCCCATCAAGCCGTATCCCAGCACGTTCCTGGGTGCGGCGGACGTGATCCCCATCGAGCTGGTGGCGGCGTATGCGCCGTTCG
Organism: Longimicrobium sp.; assembly: GCA_035759295.1. Classification (GTDB taxonomy): domain Bacteria; phylum Gemmatimonadota; class Gemmatimonadetes; order Longimicrobiales; family Longimicrobiaceae; genus Longimicrobium. The sequence continues at coordinate 4,378 of DASTVC010000154.1, forward strand.
CCAACGGGGGGATGGCGGTCAAGGCGCGCCTCATCCGCCGCGTGGAAGACGCGCAGGGCCGCGTGCTGTGGGAGGCGAAGAACACGCGGCGCTACGTGATGTCGCCCGCGGTCGCCTTCCTGACGACGTCGCTGATGCGCGACGTGGTGGACCACGGCACGGGCAGCGGCGTGCGCACGGGCGGGCTGCCCTGGAGCGTTCCCGCGGCGGGAAAGACGGGGACGACCAACGAGGCGGCGGACGTGTGGTTCGTGGGCGCCACGCCGGACGTGGTGGCGGGGGTGTGGCTGGGATTCGACCGGCCGCAGCGCATCCTGGCCAACGCCTCGGGCGGGGGGCTGGCGGCGCCGGTGTGGGGCAAGGCGCTGGCGAGCTACTACCAGAACCATGGCGCCCCCACCGCGTGGACGCCGCCGGCGGACCTGGTGACGGTCGACATCGACCGCCGCTCGGGAAAGCTGGCTACCGGAGGCTGCCCGGGCGAGGACGTGCGGACGGAGTACTTCATCCCCGGCACGGAGCCGGTGGAGCAGTGCCCGCTGCACCCCGACGACTTCGGGGGATGGGTGGACCGCACGCTGCGCGGCATCGGCGACTGGATCAGCGGCGGCAGCCGTCCGGCGGCCAAGCCCCAGCCCCGCCCCAAGCGCCAGCAGGGGCTGGATCCCTGGACCGGCACGCACTGAGCGCAGCCCCTCATCGACCGAGACACAGCCTCACCCGCCAGCGCGGGTGAGGCTGTTTTCGTTGGATGAAGACGAGTTGGCGACCGCCTACCCGGGCGAACGAGCCTCTTGCGCGCGGGCGAGGACGGATTGGTGCGGAAGGTTTGTCTCAATCTGAGCCGTTCGTGCCCCACTTACTGGGGGGATCCGGGGAAGCGCGGGGACGGAAGAATCGATGTAAATCATCCATGCGCAATGGTTTGCGGATTGGGGAGGTCGCGCGGCTCCGGCTCTGCACTACGGTGCGCCAACGAGTCGCCGGACATCCTCCGCATCCGGTTCACCGCCTTGACGGGGAAATCCATGGGCCATCCTTCCTCTCGCCGGCGTTCGGCCCTCTCACTGGCCTGCGCGCTGTTCGGCGCCGCGCCGGCGACCGGGGCGCGCAGGCTCGTCACCAGGGTGGGCGATCCCATCCCGTACCGGATCGATCTGCCGTGCGGAGCGGAGATCGAGACGGGGCCGGGGCTCCTGGCGGCGCGCACCCGGGAGCTCTCCATCGTGGTCGTGGCGACGGACATGATGGCGGGCGACGGCGATCCGCTCCCCGTCTCCGAGGCCGGATCGCGGCGCATTCTCACCAGCCTGGTGATGGGCTCCGACGCGCTGCTGTTCGCGTTGCTGGACGAGGAACTCCGGAGCCGGCGGCTGACGCTGGCGGGAGTGGTGCGGGGGATCGGCACCCTGGGAGGGCAGCGGGCCGCGTGCGTCCGGGGCGTCTTCGGGACGCGCGGCGTGCGGAGCTGGCTGGACATTCACGGCACGGTAAAGGACGGCGTGCTGTACATGCTTGCGTTCGCCGCCGCCGGCGGGGCTCCCGGTCCGCATGAGCGCCTCTCCGCCCGCATCCGCGAATCGTTCACCCTGCCCCGGTAGGCACCCCGCGGAGACGGGACCCTGGCGCCGGAACGCCTCCGGCTTCGATCTCACCCTTTCATGAGGACTCCCATGCACATCCGTTCCACTCCCCTTCGCGTCCTCGCGCTCGTCTGCGCGCTGCTGGGCGGTGCGCCGGCGGCCATGGCGCAGAAGCTTACCCCCATGGTAGGCGCCCCCATCGGCTATCGCGTAAGCCTGCCTTCCGGGGCAGAGATCGAGGACGACGGCGAGACCCTGACCGCGCAGACAGAGGACGTGATCGTCTTCATCGCCGCGGTGGACCTGGTGGCCGCGCAGGACGAGCCGCTTCCGGTTTCCGACGCCGAGTCACGGCGGATCGTGACCAGCATGTTCATGGGGTCCGACTCACTGCTGTTCGGGTTGATGGATC
>DASTVC010000155.1:0-8749 GCA_035759295.1 Longimicrobium sp.
CAGCGCGACGATGATAAGCGCGTTGAAGATCACGCTCGCCAGGATCGCTGACTGGGGGCTGGCGAGCCGCATCACGTTCAGCGCGTTCAGCTCCGGGTACGTGGCCGCGAACATCGCCGGGATGATGGCGAAGTACTTGGCCACGTCGTTGGCGATGGAGAACGTCGTCAGCGAGCCGCGCGTCATCAGGAGCTGTTTTCCGATCTCCACCACCTCGATGAGCTTGGTGGGGTTGGAGTCGAGATCGACCATGTTCCCGGCTTCCTTGGCCGCCTGCGTCCCGGTGTTCATCGCCACGCCCACGTCGGCCTGCGCCAGCGCGGGGGCGTCGTTGGTGCCGTCGCCGGTCATCGCGACTAGGCGGCCGCCCTGCTGCTCGCGGCGGATCACCTCCATCTTGTCCTCGGGCTTGGCTTCCGCGAGGAAGTCGTCCACGCCCGCCTCCTGTGCAATGGCCGCGGCGGTGAGCGGGTTGTCGCCCGTGATCATGATGGTACGGATACCCATCGCCCGGAGCCGCTCGAAGCGCTCACGGATGCCGCCCTTCACCACGTCCTTCAGGTAGACCACGCCCAGCGCGTGCGCGGAGCCGCCGTTCTTCTCCGCCACCACCAGCGGGGTCCCGCCTTCGCGGGAGATGCGCTCCACGGCGGCATCCAGCTCCGGCGGAATCTCGCCGCCGTTCTCGCGCACCCAGCGCGCGACCGCGTCGCCCGCGCCCTTGCGGATGCAGTGCCCGTCCAGGTCGATCCCGCTCATCCGCGTCTGTGCCGTGAACGGCACCAACTGATGCTCGCCCTCGGCCAGGGTGCGACCACGAATCCCGTACTGGGTCTTCGCCAGGACGACGATACTGCGGCCCTCCGGCGTCTCGTCGGCCAGCGAGGCGAGCTGGGCCCGGTCCGCCAGCCGCTCGGGCGTCAGGCCGGGGACCGGGACGAACTCGGCCGCCTGGCGATTGCCGAGCGTGATGGTGCCCGTCTTGTCCAACAGCAGCGTGTTGATGTCGCCCGCCGCCTCTACCGCGCGGCCGCTGGTGGCGATCACGTTGTGCTGGATCATCCGGTCCATCCCCGCGATCCCGATGGCCGACAGCAGCCCGCCGATGGTAGTGGGGATCAGGCAGACCAGGAGCGCGACGAGGACCACCGCCGGCACCGGCCCGCCACTGTAGACCGCGAACGGCTGCAGCGTCGCCACGGCGAGCAGAAAGATGATCGTCAGCCCCGACAGCAGGATGGTGAGCGCGATCTCGTTCGGCGTCTTCTGCCGCGTGGCGCCTTCCACCAGCGCGATCATCCGATCGATGAAGGTGTCGCCGGGGTTGGAAGTGATGCGGATCACCAGCCAGTCCGAAAGCACCTTGGTCCCGCCCGTCACCGCCGATCGGTCGCCGCCGGACTCGCGGACCACGGGCGCGCTCTCGCCCGTGATGGCGCTCTCGTCTACCGACGCCACGCCCTCGACCACCTCGCCGTCGGAGGCGATCACGTCGCCGGGCCTGCAGAGGATCAGGTCTCCCTCGCGCAGCGCCGTCGCGGGCACGGACTCGAACCGGTCGCGGTCCGTGGGGCTCGCGAGCCGCTTCGCCGCCGTGTCCGTACGGCTGCGGCGAAGCGTGTCGGCCTGCGCCTTTCCGCGCCCCTCCGCCATCGCTTCGGCGAAGTTGGCGAAGAGGACGGTGAACCACAGCCAGAGCGCGATCTGCAGGGTGAAGCCGACGTCGTCACCCCCCGCGGCAAGGTCGCGGAAGAGGATGAGCGTGGTGGCGACGCACCCCACCAGCACCACGAACATCACGGGGTTCCGCACCATGTGGCGCGGGTTGAGCTTGGCGAGCGCGTCGCGCGCCGCCCGCCTCACGATCGGCGGGTCCAAGAGCGGCCTCGCCTTCGGTCGGGGGCTCTGCCCGTGCAGCTGGAGCGCCGGCGGCTGTACCGGCCGCGAAATCGTGAGCTCCTTCAGCTGCGTGCTCATCAGAACAGCCTCCCCGCGTGCATCTGGAAGTGCTCCACGACAGGGCCGAGCGCGAGCACCGGGAAGTAGGTGAGTGCGCCGACGATCAGGATCACTGAGACCAGCAGCCCCACGAAGAGCGGGGTGTCCACCGGAAAGGTTCCCGCCGTCTCGGGCGTTACCCTGCGCTCGGCCAGGAAGCCGCCCAGCGCGAGCGCGGGGACGATCAGTGCGAAGCGGCCGATCAGCATCGCCATGCCCAGGAACGTGTTGTAGAACCAGGTTGCGCCGGTGAGGCCCGCGAAGGCGCTCCCGTTGTTCGCGCCGGCGGAGGCGAAGGCGTAGAGGATTTCGCTGAGCCCGTGCGGACCCTGGTTGTTCCGCCCAGCGAGCCCCGGCTCCACCACGGAGGCCGCGGCGGTCAGCACCAGCACCACGGCCGGGAAGGCGAGAACGTACAGCATCGCCATCCGCACCTCGCGGCTGCCGATCTTCTTCCCCAGGTACTCGGGGGTCCTCCCTACCATCAGCCCGGCGAGAAAGACGGTCAGGACGACGAAGACGAGCATCCCGTACAGCCCCGCGCCCACCCCGCCGAAGATCACCTCGCCGAGTTGGATGTTGACCAGCGGCACCAGCCCGCCCAGCGGCGTGAAGGAGTCGTGCATGGCGTTCACGGCCCCGCACGACGCCGCCGTAGTCACGACGGCGTACAGCGCGCTTCCGACGATGCCGAACCGCGTCTCCTTGCCCTCCATGTTTCCGGCGGAGTGTCCGTCCACCACGCCCGCCACGTCGATCCCGCGCGCGGCGTGGATCGGGTTGCCGGCGGACTCTGCCGCGTAGGTGACGGCCGTGCCGGCGATGAAGAGGATGAACATCGCGACGACGATGGCCCAGCCGTGGCGCGGCTTCCCCGCCAGGCGGCCGAAGGCGTACACCAGCCCCACTGGGATCAGGAAGATGCTGACCATCGACAGCAGGTTCGTGAACGGCGTGGGGTTCTCGAACGGGTGCGCCGCGTTGGCGTTGAAGAAGCCGCCGCCGTTGGTGCCCAGCTGCTTGATGGCCTCCTGGCTGGCGACCGGCCCCATTGCGAGCGTTTGCCGCGCGCCCTCGACGGTGGTGACCGCGTCGTACGGCTTGAAGTTCTGGATCACCCCGCGCGAGACCAGGACGAGCGCCAGGACGATGGAGAGCGGGAGGAACAGGTAGAGCGTGCCGCGCACCAGGTCTGCCCAGAAGTTGCCTAGCCGCCCCGCCGAGCGCCGCGCGATGCCGCGCGCCAACGCGAACGCGACGCACATCCCCACGGCGGCCGAGGCAAAGTTATGGAAGGCGAGCTGTGTCATCTGCGAGAAGTACGACAGGGTCGATTCCCCGCTGTAGCTCTGCCAGTTCGTGTTGGTGGTGAACGAGGCCGCCGTCTCGAACGCCTGCCGGTCCACCACGCCCGCGAACCCATGAGGGTTGAGCGGCAGTACGCCCTGCAGGCGCAGCACGGCGTACGTGGCCAGCATGGAGACGACGCTGAAGAGGAGCATCGCGCCCGCGTAGCGTGTCCAGAGCTGATCCTCGTCCGGATCGACACCGAGAACGCGGTAGATCCCCGTCTCCAACGGGCCAATCCAGCGTCGGCGGCTCTCATATACGGCGAGGAGGTACATCCCCATCGGCTTCGTCGCGAGGAGAATCACAACGCAGAAGAAGAGGATCTGGAGCCAGCCGTTGGCGGTCATCTCAGAACTTCTCCGGTCTCAGCAGCGTGTAGACGAGGTAGGTGAGCAGCAGCACGCTCGCTGCGAGCCCGGCCCAGTATTCCGCGTTCATTTCGGTCCCTCCGCCTCGCCCGCCTCGCGCCCCAGCGCCTCGCACCCGCGCACGTACGCGAGCATCGCGGCGAAGAAGCCGAGCGTGGCGAGCACGTAAATCACGTCGAGCATGATCGTGCCGGGTTTGATGCCGGGACGTCCCGCGGCGCCCCTCGCGCCGGCGCGCCGACCGGCCGTGATGAGCGCCGGCTACGGGCGCCGCATGGTGAACCGCCCGGAACTGCGCCCCGCCGTCCGGCCGCCCCGCGTCCACCACTGACCGGTGACGGAGTCGCCCGCGAGCACACCTCGCCCCGTGAACGGCCGCCCCTGCTCGGGGTCGAAGGCGATTTCCACGGAGTCGCCGTAGGCCAGCCGCGCGACCAGTGTGGGCACTTGGCTCGTGTTGGGCAGATCCAGGGGACGCAAGTCGGCGGAGTACACGCCGTAGTGCGTGGGAAGGCCGGATTGTCCCTCGATCCGGCGCACACGGTCGTTCTCGAGCAGCACCACCGTACCGCGGACGGGCGGAACGCCGGCCGTGTCCTGGGTAAGGGTTGCGGGGTGCTCCAGGTGGAACTCCACCGTCCACTCGCCGTCCAGCCGCTCCAGGTGCTCCGGGCGTCCGGCATCTGCCGAGCGGCCGCACGCGGCCATTGCCATGAGCAGGGACGTGAGCGGCGCGAGAGCCGAGGCTGTTCGGTGAAGTTTCGCTGCGCTTCGCATCTCACGACACACATCAGGGGCTTTCTCCGCCGCGCGGCCGCTACCGCGCGGGAGTCGCCGTTGACGCATCGAAGGTACGGGAAGAGCCGTTAACGAGGCACAAAGAGGGGGCGCGTCGCCATGAAGATCTCAAAAAGACTTCTTATGGGTCGCGGGGAGGGTCGCGGAGGGTGCGTGCCTGGAGCGGTTTTGTACGTTTTGTACAGCGCGGAGCGTGGGTCCGGCATCGCTGGGTTGGGACAAACCGGTGGTCTGCCGCGAATGCTTCGGGCTTTCGAAGAGGATCAGAGCAGGACCGGCAGCTCGCGCACGCCTCGCAGGAAGACGTGCTTCCGCCAGCGTAGCGCATCCGGAGGGACGGCGAGGCGCAGGTTCGGCGCACGCTCCAGGAGTGACGAGAGCGCCACGTGGGTTTCGAGCCGGGCGAGAGGAGCGCCCAGGCAGTAGTGCGCGCCAAGGCCGAAGCCCAGGTGCCGGTTGGGATCGCGGGTCAGGTCGAGCGTGTCCGGATCGGTGAACTGGGAGCCGTCCCGGTTTGCTGACCCGATCAGGCCCAGCACCATCTCGCCCCGCCGGATCGAGACGCCCCCAATCATCACGTCCTCGCGTGCGTACCGCTCCGTCGCGACCTCCACGGGGCTGGTGAAGCGGACCAGCTCCTCGACCGCGGACTTGATCAGGGACGGATCCTGCCGCAGCCGGTCACGCTGTTCCGGGTGCTGCAGGAGCGTGAGGACGCCGCTCCCAATCAGGTTCACCGTGGTCTCATGGCCCGCGGCCAGCAGCAGGAAGACCATCCCGAGCAGCTCATCCTCACTCAGCCGGTCGCCGGCTTCCTCGGCCTGCACCAGCGCCGTGATGAGATCTTCGCGGGGCGTGGCGCGCCGCTCGGCGAAAAGCCCGCGCAGGTAGCGCAGCAGCGACCGCACCGCCGGCAGGAGCAGGAGCGCCCCGATGCCGGGCGACCCGGACAGGATGCGCTCGGACCACTGGTGGAAGCGGGGCTGGTCGGGGGCGGGCACTCCCAGGAGCTCGGCGATCACGGTGAGAGGCAGCGGGAGCGCGAGGTCGCGGATCAGCTCCGCCCGTCCGTTCCGCGCGGCTTCGGTGAGCAGGTCGTCCACGATCGCCTGGACCCGCGGGCGCAGCGCATCGACCAGCCGCGGCGTGAAGGCCTTCTGCACCAGCGCGCGTAGACGCGTGTGGTCCGGCGCATCGAGGTCCAGCATGTTGCGCGTGAGCGGACGCAGGAAGCCGGGCACCCACGGCGCAGGGGAGCGACGTCCCGGATCCCTCGCGTTCAGCGGATCCTTCGCGAACCGGCCGTCACGCAGGAGATCGCTCACGTCACCGTAACGGGCGATGACCCACACAGGCCGCCGCCATCCAAGGGTCGTGCGCGTGACGGGGCCTTCCTGACGCAGACGGGCGTAGACGAGGTACGGGTTCCGCTTGAATGCCGGGCTGCCGAGATCGAAGTGAATCGGTGAGTGCATCATCACGCGCTTGCGAGGGTGCTGAAGCGGAACCGGGCGGGCTTCGTGCAACGTGCTACGGCGGGAGAGCCTGGCTCAGGTCGACGGCCGGCAGGGAGAAGCGGAAGATGCTGCCCCCGGCCGGACCCGCTTCGTATCCGACGCTTCCGCCCTGCGCCTCCGCCAGTCTGCGGGCGATGGAGAGGCCGAGGCCCGCGCCGCCCGCATCCGGCGGCAGGTCGGCGTTCCGGTAGAAAGGCTCGAAGATCCGCTCCCGATCGGCCGCCGGCACGCCCGGTCCGTGATCAGCCACGCTGAACACGAGGCGATTCCCCTCTTGGGCCACGAGAACGTCCACGGATGCACCGGGGGGCGAATACTTGTGCGCATTCTCCAGCAGGTTCACCAGCACCCTGAGGGACTGGACAAAGTCGAACCGCCCCGCCAGCAGCGGCTCCCCGGCGGGGAGCGACGCGCGAAGCTCCCTTCCCGTGATCGAGCCGGAGACGCGCTGAAGCGCCGCCCCCACCAAGTCCTCCGCCGCGATGACCTCGGCGTTGACCCGCAGCTCTCCCGCGTTCAGCCGCGACAGATCGAGCAGGTCGGCCACGAAGCGGTTCAACCGGTCGGCCTCCTCCTCGATCACGACCGCCCGCTCGTCGCCCGTCCCGCGCATCTCGTGCGCGAGCGCCTTGATGGTGGTGAGCGGCGTGCGCAGGTCGTGCGACACCGATGCCAGCAGCGCGTCCTTGAGCCGGTCCGCCTCGCGCAGCGCCTCCGCGCGTTCGGCCTCCGCTACCAGCCGCACCCGCTCCGCACCCAGGGCGGCGTAGTACGAGAGTGCCGCGAAGAACCGCCGCTGCCCCGCGTCCAGCGCGATCCCGCCGCTCCGCTCCACCCGAAGCACGCCCACGATCCGCCCTCGCACGCGCAGCGGGAGAGAGAGCCCGCGCGCGTCTTCCACCTCCGGGATTACGCCCGCCCCGTCCGGGAGCAAGCGCACCGTCCCGTCCATCCGTTCCACCACCGACGCGCCGCGATCGTCCGACAGCATGGCCGCCGTCCCTCCGGTGCCGGTCTCTTCAGCGGTCTCGCCCTGCGCGCGAACGCCGGGCCGGACACCGCCGGCCTCGTCCCGCAGCCAGATTTCGCAGACGTCCATCCCCAGCGTTGTCCGGATCACCTCCGCGATCGCGTGCAGTGCCTCGTCCGCACGGCCGGCGTTCAGCGTCTCGGCGCCCAGCGTGGAGAGGCGGTCGATCTCGGCGGCACGGCGGCCGGCTTCCTCGGCCTCGCGGCGGGCGCGGTAGAGGAGCTGAGTCGCCACGGTAGCGACGGCCAGGTAGCTGAACAGCACCAGCCAGTCCAGCGTCTCGTGGATGGCGAAGGTGCCATACGGAGCGAGGAAGAAGAAGTTGAAACAGAGGAAGGAGAGGAGAGCCAGTGCGATGCCATGCGCTCGGCTGCCGCGGGCACTCGCGGCGAGCACCAGCAGCAGGTACGCCAGCGCCACGTGCGCCTTGTCCAGGTGGGGGCGCACGGTAACCAGAGCCGCGGTGAACGTCGCCAGTGCGGCGATCCACGGCGCCCACACGAGCGCCTCACGGACGCGCTCCCGCGGCGTGGGCACGGGAATCAGTCCAGCGCCCGGAACCGGTAGCCCACCCCCGGCTCCGTGATGATCAGCCGGGGACGGATCGGATCCTGCTCGACCTTGCGGCGCAGATTGGCCACGTGCACGCGCAGGTAGGACTGCGCGTCGCCCCCGGAGCGGCCCCACACCGCGCGGAAGAGCTGGTCATGGGTCATGGTGCCCCCCGCGTGCGCGACGAACGCCCGCAGAAGATCCCACTCCGTCGGCGTCAGGTGGATTTCCTCGCCGCCGCGCGAGAGCACCCGCCGCCCGAGGTCGACGGTGAGCCCGTCCACCTCGATCGGGCCCGTGCCGCCCGGCCGGGGGATGCTCCGCGCCCGCCGCAACTGGGCGCGGACGCGGGCCTGCAGCTCGGCCGTGCCGAACGGCTTGGTCATGTAGTCGTCCGCGCCGGAATCGAGCATGCGCACCTTTTCGGCTTCCGAGTGCCGGGCCGACAGGACGACGATGGGCGCGGACGACCACCGGCGCAGCTCCGTGCACACGCTGATCCCGGGCACGTCCGGCAGCCCCAGGTCCAGCACCACCAGGTCCGGGCACTCCGCCGCCGCCCTGTCCAGCCCTTCCTTTCCCGTGGCGGCCTCAATCACGCGGACCGCGTCGTCCTCCAGCGCGTGGCGCACGACCCGGCGGATCTGCGGCTCGTCGTCGATGACCAGGATCGTGGATTCGCTCATCCGCGTTGATCCGGAAACTGAGTGCGTATCCCGCGTGACGACGCCGGCCAGCGGGTGGCGGGCGGGGTCATCGGATGGCGTGCGGCTTCATGCATGGAGATCGGCCGTTCCGGCGTACCATCCGCCCACTGCCCCCGCCAGGAGGCCGAGGATCGCGGCACGGATGAAGCCGCCGGCCTCCCAGCCGCGGATCGACGCGACGCTCACCCGCAGGAGGAGGAATAGCGGCAGGGCGGCGACCGCGCCCGCGGCGATCCTGCCCGGCTGGGTCCGCCATCGCCTCGCCAGCCGCTCCCAAAGGAACATGGTACACCCCATCCCCACAACGAGAGCGAGGCCCAGCGGCAGCGGCGGCGCAGCTTCCCACGGCGGGTGCTCTCTCACGGCACGCCTCCGGTCGCGGCGCGGGCGCTACAACTCGATCTGCGCGCCCAGCTCCACCACACGGTT
>DASTVC010000156.1:0-7244 GCA_035759295.1 Longimicrobium sp.
AGAGGTACATGCGATCCACCACGTCCGCCACCAGCAGCGCGGAGGCGAGGACGGATCCGCCTTCGACGAACATCGACCGCACGCCGGCCTCGCGGAGGACGCGGAGCTGGTCGGCCAGGCCTGTGGCGGGCAGGATCCTCAAACCGTCCTCCTCCATCGCCTCAGGGCGTCCCCGCGAATCCGGCTCGCATACGAGCCAGAGGGGGGCCTCGGCTCTCGATCCAACGAGCCTGCTTTCAACCGGCAGACGCAGCCGGCGGTCGAAGACGATGCGTTTGGGGGGGACGCGCGGCTGCACGGCGCCCCGGACGGTGAGCAGCGGATCGTCCGCCAGCGCGGTGCCGATGCCGACGGCGATGGCGTCGTAGCCGGCGCGCAGGCGGTGCACCTCGGCGCGCGACTCTTCGCCGGTGATCCAGACGGAGCGGCCGGTGCGGTCGGCGATGCGGGCGTCCAGCGACATCGCCAGCTTGAGCGCGATGAAGGGCCGCTCCGCACCCTCGGCGGAGTGCGCGTGGAAGAAGACGGCGTTCTGGTCGCGCACGGCCGCTTCCTCCACGCCGCCCAGCACCTCGATCCCCGCCGCGCGCAACACCTCTGCCCCGCCCTGCGCCTTCGGATTCGGATCGAACCCGCCGAACACCACGCGCCGCACCCCGGCCTCGATCAGCGCGCCGGTACAGGGCGGCGTCTTGCCCCAGTGGCTGCACGGCTCCAGCGAGACGTACGCCGTGGCGCCGCGCGCGCGGTCGCCGGCGGCGCGAAGGGCCTCCACCTCGGCGTGGGGGCCGCCGTACTCGCGGTGCCATCCCTCCCCCACCACCTCGCCGTCGCGCACGATGACGCACCCCACCATCGGGTTGGGCGCCACCCTGCCCCACCCGTTGGCCGCCAGCTCGATGGCTCGGCGGATGTACTCGGCGTCCTGCGGAGAGTGGTCGTCAGGCATACCGGAGGAGAATCAAGTGCCCCGTTGGATACGGATCGCTACCAGGCTTTTCACGAGCGTTGACGTTACGCGCTGAATCCAGACATGCGAAAGGGCCGCCTCCGGAGAGGCGGCCCTAGATGTGCGACCACTCACGCACTCACGCACTCACGCACTCACGCACTCACGCACTCACGCACTCACGCACTTCCGCACTTCCGCACTGACGCACTCGTTACAGCGAGAGCCGCGCGCCGACACTGCCGAAGAACGTGCCTTCCTTGGGATCGAAGTCGCTGGTCGACGGGAAGCCCTGGATGGGGTCGGAGCCCTGCATCCACCCCAGCTCGGCCACCACGGAGCCGAAGAGGATGGTGAACGAGCCGTCGATGAACGCCGACCAGCGGTCGTTGTCCACCGCCACGTCGTTGAAGCGGTAGACCTGCTCGGCACCCACCGGCGGGCCGGGGGCGCGCACGGCGAAGTCGGCGCTGGTCTCGAACTTGTCGTATCCCACGCCCGCCGTAAGGCCCAGCCCCAGCAGGCGCTTGCTGACGGCCGCGCGGGCGCTCCAGTTGTCCAGCCCGAACTCGATCTCGCCAAAGTCGCCGTCCGTGGAGCAGACGGAGCGGTTGTCGCCCGCCGGCACCTCGGTTCCGCCGCACACTTCGCCAAAGCTCACGTCGCCCAGGCTGCGGTACATAAGCGACACCGACACGCCGGGGGTGACGAACGACTCGCGCATCAGCCCCACGCGCGCGCCGGCGCCCCAGGAGAACGCGTTGTCGCCAAAGTCGTCGCCCAGCAGCGACAGCGGCAGCACGCTCACGCTCCCCAGCAGGTCGATGGCGCCAAAGCCGCCGATCATGGGCGCCACGCTGAAGCCCTGCGTAAGGCCCAGGGACAGGTTGGCGCCCACGGCCGGTGCGGGGACGGTGAACTTGTCCGTCTGGCCGTCGGCCTCTTCGCGGATGTCCGGCAGCCGCGCGCCGACCACGTTGATGCGGCCCGTAAGGCTCACGCGCGGGATGAGCCCCAGCCGCACGCCGCCGGTGCTGGCGGTGCCCAGGGTGGGGTTGCCGCCGGCCATCAGGATCCCCAGCTGCGGCTGCGCGGCATCCACCGCCTGCGCCACGATCACGCACTGCTCCGCGGCGATGGCGGGAACGCTCTCGCACACGTTGCCGATGTTGTTCTGCGCCGCCGCGGGGGCGGCAAAAAGCGCCGCGGCAGCCGCGAGCGCCCACGTCTTCGTCATCATCCGTTGCTCCGTTTAGCTCAGCACCACCTTGCCGTCGCCGGGGACGACTTCCCCGGCGATCCACGCCCGCTCGCCCGCCGCGGACAGGTCGCGCACCACCGCGTCCGCATCCTCCGCCGCGACGGCCGCCACCATCCCCACGCCCATGTTGAAGGCGCGGAACATCTCGTCCCGCTCCACCCCGCCCTCCCGCTGCAGCACGCGGAAGACGGGCGGAACCGTCCAGCTGGCCAGGTCGAAGCGCGCGTCCACGCCATCGGGGAGGATGCGCGGCACGTTGTCCACCAGCCCACCGCCCGTGATGTGCGCCAGCCCGTGGATCTGCCCGGCCTCGATCAGCGGATACAACGACCGGAGGTACGATTTGTGGACACGCAGCAGCACGTCCGCCACGCTGCCGTCCTCCTCCGGAAAGGCGGAGTCCGGCGTCAATCCCATCCGGTCGAAGACGATGCGCCGCGCCAGCGAGTAGCCGTTGGTGTGCAGCCCGGTGGAGGCGAGGCCGATGAGCGCATCGCCGGCACGGATGGCGCGGCCGTCCATCACCCGGTCCTCCTCCACCATCCCGACGATGGTCCCGGCCAGGTCGTACTCCCCCGGCTGGTACATGTCGGGCATCTCCGCCGTCTCGCCGCCCAGCAGCGCGCACCCGTTCGCCCGGCACCCTCGCGCCACGCCCTCGACGAGCGCTTCGACGACGCCCGGCTCCAGCCTGCCGACGCCGACGTAATCCAGGAAGAAGAGCGGCTTGGCGCCCTGCACCAGGATGTCGTTGACGCAGTGGTTCACCAGGTCCTCGCCCACGGTGCCGTGGCGGCCGGTGGTGAACGCGACCTTCAGCTTGGTCCCCACGCCGTCCGTGGAGGCGACCAGCACCGGCTGCTTCGCGTCGCGCGGCACGCGGTACAGCCCGCCGAACGAGCCCAGCTCGCTGAGCGTGTCGGGCGTCGCCGTGGAACGGACGAGCGCGGCGACCCCCTTCATGGCCTGGTGCGCCGCGTCGATGTCGACGCCGGCGGCGGCGTAGGAAAGGCCCGGCTGGTCAGACACCGGCGTCCACCGGCAGCTCGAAGACGGTCATCTCGCGGAAGTGCCGCACGCGCTCCTCGATCTCGTCCACCGACAGGTCCTTGAAGCGCTCCACGGAGAACTTCTCCACCGCGTACGAGCCCAGGACGCTTCCGTAGACCACGGCGCGGCGCAGGTCCGCATCCTCCAGCCGCCCGTTCTGCGCCAGGTGCGCCATGAAGCCGCCGGCGAACGCGTCGCCCGCGCCGGTGGGGTCGAACACGTCCTCCAGCGGGTAGCCGGGGGCGAAGAAGGTGGAGTGCGGGGTGAAGAGGATGGCCCCGTGCTCGCCCTTCTTGATGATCAGGTAGCGCGGGCCGCGGTCCATGATCCACCGGGCGGCGCGCGACAGGTTGTGCTGGCCGCTGAGCTGGCGCGCCTCGGCGTCGTTCACCATCAGCAGGTCGACCTTGCCCAGCAGCTCGATGAGCCGGCTGCGCTTGATCTCGATCCACAGGTTCATGGTGTCGCACGCCACGAACCGCGGCTTGTGCACCTGGTCCAGGACGTTGATCTGCAGCTCGGGATCGATGTTCCCCAGGAACACCCACTCCGCGTCGCGAAACTGCTCGGGGATCTTGGGGGCGAAGTTGGCGAACACGCCCAGCCGCGTCTCCAGCGTTTCGCGGCTGTTCAGGTCGTAGCTGTACACGCCGGACCAGCGAAAGCTCTCGCCCTCCGCGCGCTCCAGCCCCGCCAGATCGACGTTGCGCTCCGCCAGGAAGCCGAGCGCCTCCATGGGGTAGTCGTCGCCCACGACGCCCACCAGCTGCACGGGGTGCAGCAGCGAGGCGGCGGCGGAAAAGAAGGTGGCGCTGCCGCCCAGCGCGTCTTCCGCGCGGCCGAACGGCGTTTCCACGGTGTCCAGCGCTACGCTGCCGACGACGAGAAGGGACATGGTCCTGGTGTATGGGATTAGAGAAACGTTGAGCTGCTGTTTGGAAACCAACCACTACAGGCATCGAGCTGCGTCCGCGGGGGTGCCCCTCCCCCGGCCCCTCCCCGTTCGTTCCTCACGGAGAGGGGAGAGTTCGATCGCGCTCCGGACAGGCATTGGGTGAAGACCCAAGCGCTACGACCTGCATCGAACTGGCGCCCGCAGGCGCCCCCCCTCTCCCGGCCTCTCCCCCCCGAACTGCAGGGGGGAGAGGAGAACTTCGATCCCGCTTCGCCAGCCAGTCGCGCGCGTCAACCTCCCCCGGCAGTTTCGGGGGAGGTGGGCCGGTGGTGCCGGCCCGGAGGGGGCCTGTGCGGAGCCCGCCAGCAAACCTCCACCCCCAGCCCCACAACAACCTCCCCCAGTCTTTTTTGGGGGAGGTGGGCGGGTGGTGCCCGCCCGGAGGGGGCGCCCTGTCCGAAGCTCCCGAATGCCCGTGCCGTTTATCCCCTCTCCCGCGCAGTTTGCGGGAGAGGGTGCGGCTCTCAGGCCGCGGGTGAGGGCTCCGCGGCCTCTTCCGCGCGATCCATGCGCTCAGGGGCCGTGATGCCCAGAACCGCCAGGCCGTTGCGCAGCACCACCTGCACCGCGCGCGACAGCACCAGCCGCGCGCGCGACTGCTCCGGCGACACCTCCGCGCCGATCACGCGCAGCGAGGGGTCGCGGTTGCCGGCGTGGTACCAGCTGTTCACCGCGCCCGCCACCTCTTCAAGGTACGCGCAGACGGCGTGCGGCGTGTGTGCCTCGGCCGACGCCTCGATCTCCTCCGGAAAGCGCAGCAGCAGCTTGACCAGCTCCGACTCGCTCTCGTGGGAGAGGAGCGCCAGGTCCGCGGCTTCCGCATCCACCGTGGCCGGATCGACCTCGGCGCGGCGGAAGATGCTGGCCAGACGCGCGTGGGCGTACTGGATCTTGTAGACCGGGTTGCGGTCCGACTGCTCCAGCGCCAGGTCCAGGTCGAACGTGAGCTGGGCCTCGGCGCGGCGCATGAGGAAGAAGTAGCGCGCCACGTCAACGCCCACCTCGTCGTACAGGTCGCGCATGGTGACGTAGTCGCCCGCGCGCTTGCTGAACTTTACCTCCACGCCGCCCCGCATCACCAGCACCATCTGGTGCAGCACCCACTCCGGATAGCCGGCCGGGAGCCCCAGCGCCTGCAGACCGGCCCGCACCCGCGCCGTGGTGCCGTGGTGGTCGCTCCCCTGCACGTTGATGGCGCGGTGGAACCCCCGCTCCCACTTCGTGATGTGATACGCGACGTCCGGCAGGAAGTAGGTGGGATGGCCGCTGCTCTTGACCATCACCCGGTCCTTGTCGTCGCCGAACTCCGTCGTCTTGAGCCAGACGGCGCCGTCGTGCTCGTAGACGTAGCCGCTCTCGCGCAGGCGGCGGATGGTGTCTTCCACCCGCCCCGACGTGTAGAGCGACGATTCCAGGAAGTAGTGGTCGAAGCGAACGCGGAATCCGTCCAGGTCGCGGTTCTGCTCCTCGCGCAGCCGCTTTACGGCGTACACGCGGATAGCGTCCAGCGTCTCGGCGGATTCGTCGCCCTTGAAGCGCTCGCCGTGCTCCGCGACCAGCTCCGCCGCGATCTCGCCGATGTAGCTGCCGTGGTAGCCGTCCTCGGGGAACGGCACGTCGCTGCCCACGGCCTGCTGGTAGCGCGCCCACACGCTGCGGGTGAGCTTGTTGATCTGCTCGCCCGCGTCGTTGTAGTAGAACTCGCGGTGCACCTTCCACCCGGCCCACGCCAGCAGCTCGGCGATGGCGTCGCCCAGCGCGGCCTGGCGCCCGTGGCCCACGTGCAGCGGGCCAGTGGGATTCGCGGAGACGAACTCCACGTTCACCGGCTGCCCCTGCCCCGCGTCGGACCGTCCGTACGCATCCCCCTCGCGGACGATGCGGGCCAGCCCCTCGCGCAGGTAGTCGGTGGAAAGGCGGAAGTTGATGAACCCCGGCCCGGCGACTTCGGCCGAGCGGATGCCGGCGCCGGCGGGGTCGATGCGCTGCACCAGCTCCTCGGCGATCTGCCGGGGTGCCTTGCGCAGCGGCTTGGCCAGCGTCAGGGCGACGTTGGTGGCCCAGTCGCCGTGCTCCGGGTTGCGCGGACGCTCCAGGATGACGGACACGCCGTCATGGACGCCCATGTCGCGCAGGGCGCGCTCGATCTCCGCCTGCAGCTTCTCGACCGCCATCTACTCGCTCTTGCTCGCGCCGCCGGAGGATGAACCGCCGGACGGGGACGAGCCGGATGATTTGGAATCGGATTTGGGAGCCGCGGCGGGCTCGCTCTTGCTCCCGGACGTGGACTCACCGCCGCCGGACGACGAGGACGATGCGCCCTTGTCGCCCTCGGCGGCCTTCTTGTAGCCTTCGCCGCGGTAGTCGGTGATGTAGAAGCCGCTCCCCTTGAAGACCAGCCCGGCGCCGCCGGAGATCTTGCGGATGGCTTCGGCGCCGCACTGTGGGCACTCCATCACCGGCGGGTCCGACATCTTGCCGAACTTCTCGAACTCGTTGCCGCACTCGGGGCAGCGGTACTCGTACGTGGGCATCCTGCTTGTCTTCCGGCGAACGCTTGTTCCTTTTCGTCACAAACCCGCGTAAGGTACACCTCAAGCGGGGCATGGGCAACGGAGGGCGGCCCTCACCCGGCTCGGGCCCTCACCCGGCTCGTTCCTCGCCTGCCCTCTCCCACAAACTGCGTGGGAGAGGGGATACACGTCTCACCACGGCCCGGGGCGCTTCGGTGAGCTCGACGCAGGCCCCCTCAGGGGCGGGGCCACCGGCCCACATCCCCCGAAACTGCCAGGGAGGTTGGGTGTGGGGCTGGGATCGAGGATCGGCGATGAGGATCGCGCTGCGTCCGCGAGTGGCCCCCTCTCCCGGCCTCTCCCCCGCAAACAGCGCGGGAGAGAGGTGACGCGAGTGGAAAGTACGGTGCGCCACTCAAAGGGAGATCGCGACCCGAACCTGTCGAAGTGGGATCGAATTCTCCCCTTTCTCCCGCGCAGCGGGGGAGAG
The DNA here is from genome assembly GCA_035759295.1 of Longimicrobium sp. GTDB lineage: Bacteria > Gemmatimonadota > Gemmatimonadetes > Longimicrobiales > Longimicrobiaceae > Longimicrobium. The sequence continues at coordinate 7,219 of DASTVC010000156.1, forward strand.
GGGCCGGGGGAGAGGGGGCCCTGTCG
>DASTVC010000157.1:0-3580 GCA_035759295.1 Longimicrobium sp.
GGTGATCACCGCCTCCGTGGGCCCATAGGCGTTCACCAGGCGCGCCGGGCTCTCCACGCCGCCGCGCCACCGACCCACCACCTCCGTGGGCATGGCATCCGCCCCCACGATCAGCAGGCGCAGGTCCGGGAGCGCGCTTCCGCCCGCCGCCTCGGCCACCTCGCGCCAGTACGCCGGAGGCAGGTTGGCAATCGTGACTTTCGCCTCGCGCACCCGCTGCGGCCACTCCTCCGGAGACCAGAGATCCGCGCCGCGCAGCACCAGGCCCGCCCCCGCCAGGAGCGGAAGGAAGAGCTGCTCGACCGCCACATCGAAGCCGAACGAGGCGAAGTGGAGCACGCGGTCGGCGGCGCCGATCTCCAGCTCGCGCGCGAACCCGGCCAGGTGTGCCGCGGCGGCTCCGTGCTCGACCGCGACGCCCTTGGGACGCCCGGTGGAGCCGGAGGTGTAGATCACGTAGGCCAGGCTCCGGGAGCCCGCCCCGCCGGCCGGGCGCCCCGCGCTCTCCGCGGCGGCCCCCGCGCGCTCCCCGTCCACGCTCACCACCGCGATGCCGTCGCCGACGGGAAGCGCCGCGCGCAGCGACTCCTGCGTCAGCAGCACCGAGATCCCCGCGTCCGCCAGCACGAACGCCAGCCGCTCCGCGGGATAGGCGGGATCCAGCGGAACGTACGCGCCGCCCGCCTTGAGCACGGCCAGAGCGGAGACGATCATCTCCGGCCCCCGCTCCAGGCAGATCCCCACCCGCGTCTCCGGTCCGACGCCGAGTCCGGCGAGATGGTGCGCCAGCCGGTTCGCCCGCTCGTTCAACGCGCCGTAGCTGAGGATATCCCCCTCGAACTCGATCGCCACGACGTCCGGCGTGCGCGCCGCCTGCGCCTCGAACAGCTCGTGGATGCACCGGTCCGCGGGAACCCCGGCCCCGGTCCGGCTCCACTCCTCCAGCACGAGCGCGCGCTCCGCCCCGCCCAGCAGCTCCACCCGCGAAAACCGCAGATCCGCGTTCTCCGCCACCTGCTCCAGCACTCGCCCCAGATGGCCGGCCATCCGCCGGATGGTCCCCTCGTCGAAGAGGTCCGTGGCGTACTCCAGTGAGCCGGACAGGCCGCGCGCGTGGGGCCGGAGGGTGAGGGTGAGGTCCAGCTGCGTGGACTCCGGCTGCTCGCTCCCGAGCGGCTGCAGGCGGAGGCCGCCCGCGCCGACGGGGGGGGCTTCCGCCTGGAGCCCACCCGCGCCGACGGCGGCGGGGGCGACCTCGTCCAGCAGGAACGCCACCTGGTAGAGGGCGGAGTGGCTGAGGCTGCGCTGGGGACGCAGCTCCGCCACCACCCGCTCGAACGGCACCTCCTGGTGCTGGTAGGCGTCCAGCGCCGTTTCGCGCACCCGGTCCACCACCGCGCGGAAGGTGGGATCGCCGGAAAGGTCGGTACGCACCACCAGGGTGTTCACGAAGATCCCGATCAGCCCCTCGATCTCCCGGCGCGACCGCCCCGCCACGGCGATTCCCACCGACACGTCCAGCGTACCGGCGTACCGGGCCAGCAGGAGCTGGAAGGCGCCCAGGAGCACCATGTGCAGCGTCGCGCCCTGGGCGTTCGCCAGCGCATGGAGGCGGTCCAGCACCCCGGGCGGCGCCTCGAACGGCACCTGGGCGCCGCGAAAGGAGGGGACCGGCGTCCGCGGCCGGTCCGCGGGCAGCTCCAGCAGCTCCGGCGCACCCCCGAGCTGACGCCTCCAGTACGCCAGGTGCCCTTCCTCCGCCAGCGCCTGCGAGCGCTGCCAGGCGGCGTAGTCGGCGTACTGCACGGGGAGCGGCGGGAGGGGGGAGTCCCACCCCTCGCGGTACGCGTCGTAGAGTACGGAGAGCTCGCGCAGGAACACCCCCAGGCTCCACGCGTCGAAGACGATGTGGTGCATCGTCACCAGCAGCACGTGATCGCCGGCATCCAGCCGCAGGAGCGAGGCGCGGTAGAGCGGCCCGGCCGAAAGGTCGAAGACGTGCGCCCGCTCGCGGGCGACGCGCGCCCGCACCTGCTCCTGGCGCTCCCGGGGCGGATCGCCGGAAAGGTCCTCCACGGGGAGCGCGAAGCCGGTGAAGGGGGCGACCACCTGGACCGGAACGCCGTTCACCTCGCGAAAGGTGGTGCGGAGCGCGTCGTGCCGGCGTACGACCTCGCCCAGGGCGCGCTCCAGCGCCGCCTGGTCGAGCGCGCCCGGGAGCCGCAGGGGGACCAGCTGGTTGTACACCGTCGACCCCGGGAACATCTGGTCAACGAACCAGAGCCGCTCCTGGGCGTGGGAGAGCGGCGCGTCACCCGTCCCCGCGCGGGGGGCGATGGGCGCGGCCTGGCTGCGGCCCCGCAGGCGGGCCTCGCGCAGCGCGCGCTTGGCCGGGGAGAGCCCGGAAAGGGTCGGCTGCGTCATCTCACCCCCCCGCCGGGTTCAGGGCGCCGTCCACTCCCGCCAGGGCAAGCTCGGCCTCTTCGTCGGTCATCTCCGCAAGCTCCAGGAGGATTGCCTCGTCGATCAGCGCGGCCAGCCCGGCGACGGTGGGGGCCTCGAAGATCGCGCGCAGGGGGAGATCCACCTGAAAGGTCTCGCGCACCCGGGCGAGGACCTGCAGCCCCAGCAGGGAGTGCCCGCCCAGGTCGAATAGGGAGTCGTGCGTCCCGACGTCCCGGATCCCCAGCAGCTCTCCAAAGATCCCGGCCAGGAGCTCCTCCGCCTCGCCGGTGGGCTCGAGGTACTCGTTCGCCAGCCTGGGGCGCGCGTGCAGCCCCTCCTCCGCGACGGCGCCGCCGCCCCCGGCCGGGGCAGCGCCGGCGCGGCGCGGGGTCCGGAAGCGCTCCAGGCGTGCGTGCAGGTCCTGGGGCGAGACCACCACCCGCGGCTCCGCGGCCAGGGCGGCCAGCGTCTCGAACACCCGGACCCCGTCGCGGCGCGGGATCGCCCCCTCGGAGAGGGCCGCGGAGCTTCCTTCCTCCTCCCAGCGGTCCCAGCTCACGCTGGTCCAGCGCCGCCCGCGGGCCGCGCACCGCTCGGCCCACGCGTCGCCCAGCACGAACGCCGCGGTGGCCGCGGCCAGCCCGGACCCGCCGAAGACCGAGAAGATGGAGTTCTGGAGGAGGAGGAAGTCGAGCGGGAGCCCCGCCGTGGCCTCCTCCAGCGCGGCCAGCTCGCGCGTCAGGCGGGCCAGCTCCAGCCCGGCCGCGGCGGAGGGCGCCTCCGCCAGCGGGGCGGAATCGGCCACCCCGCCCTGGGCGGCGTGCACCACGCCGTGCAGCACCCCGAACGCCTCCACGGCCGCGGCCACCGCGCCGCGCAGCGCCGCGGGGTCCCGCGGGTCGGCGCGGAGAAGGAGGGGCGCGCAGCCACGCGCCTCGGCGGCGACGATCCCTCGCAGCGTCTGGCCGACGGGGCCCCCGCCCCCGGGGGAGGCGAGGATGTCGTCCCACGCCTCGCGCGCCGGGAAGGCGGGGTGCACCATCACGGCCAGGCGCGCTCCCACGCCCGCCAGGTGCTCGGTCAGCACCCCGGTGCCCGCGGGCATCCCCCCGGAGACCAGGTAGGCGCCGCCGGG
>DASTVC010000158.1:0-15161 GCA_035759295.1 Longimicrobium sp.
GGGGAAAGCTACGAGCAGTGGGAGTGGCGGGTGCTGCGGACCAGCTACGGCCCCGCCGTGCGCAACGTGCAGAACGACCTGGCGCAGCTGGACCCTGTCTTCATGTCGATGATCCGCCGCTTCGAGCGGGAGCTGCGGGCGCGGGGAGTGCGCGCCTCGCGGCGAGAGACGTACCGCACGGCGGAGCGGCAGGCGTGGCTCTTTCAGCAGGGGCGCGTGCGATCGGGCCCGTTCGCGACGACCACGCTCACCTCCTGGCACAGCCGCGTGGACCGGCTGGGGCGCCCCGCGGCGCGCGCCGCGGACTACTCCGTGAGCGGCGGGGATCTGCCGCGCTTTCACGCCATCGCGGCGGAGATCGGGATGCAGAGCTACGGCGCGGACAGCAACGATCCCGGCCACGTCTACCTTCCCGACACCGACGCTGCCGTGGGGCTGGAGCTTGCCGTGCTGCGCACCGTGCCGCGGGTGATGCACGTCACCCTGGCCACGGGCCGCCCCGAGGGCGAGTGGCAGGCGCGGAATGCGCTGGAGGACTGGCGCCGCCGCACCCGCGACTTCATCTCGCGGCCCGTCCCCTTCTATCCCGCCGTGCAGCCGCCGGCCATCCCCATCCGCGAGCAAGTGCCGGATGCGGAGCGAGGCGGGAGGCAGGGGGAGCTGCCGTGAGGTGACAAGGTGAGGGGGTGACTAGGTGACAAGGTGAACGGGTGACGGGGTGAAGGGAGCTGGCGGTCGTAGCACGTCCGCTCCCGGCTCTGCCGGGAGGGCCCTCTCCCCCGCCGACTTCGCCGCTCGTTCCTCGCGGCTCGCGGCGACCCCTCCCCCAAACTGCGGGGGAGGGGTTGTTTGCATGGGGGATTTTCGAGGCAGGAAAAACCCCTCCCCCGAAGTTGGGGGAGGGGTCGACCGCCTTTGCGAGGAACGAGCAAACGGCCGGTCGGGGGTGAGGGCCCCCGCGGGTCGCGACAGCCTCGCCCTTCACCCCGTTCACCCGTTCACCCGTTCACCCGTTCACCCGTTCACCCGTTCACCCGTTCACCCGTTCACCCGTCAATTCCCCTGAATCACCGTCAGCGCCCCCACCACCGACGCAACCGCGGCCACCAGGCTCGCCCCCAGCCCCACGTAGTCGCGCCAGCCGGCCCCGCGGCGGGTAAGGCGAATCTGGTCGCCGGAGCGGATGCGCATCTCGGCCACCTCGGGCGAGGGGTTGCGCAGGTCCAGGATGTTCTCGCGGCCGCCGCGCATCAGCCGCACCTGCTCCAGCCGGCCGAACTCGGCCGCGCCGCCGGCCGCCGCCACCGCCTGCGCAATGGTGGTCTCCGGCGGCAGGGTGTAGAGGTTGGGGAGGCGCACCTCGCCGGTCACCCCCACGCGGTACAGGTAGTCGAAGACGAACTGCGGATCGTTCTCGTACCGCAGCAGCACCTCGCGCAGCTGCGCGCGCACCTGCTCGCGGGTGCGGCCCACCACGCGCACCTCGGAAAGCAGCGGGTGCAGGATGGTGCCGTCGGGGGCGATGGGAAACTCGCCGGTGAACTCCGGCTGCCGCCAGACGGAAAGGCGGATGACGTCGGCGGGCCGCACGGCGGTGGTGGTGTCCTGCGCGGCGGCGGGCACGGCCGCGGGCGCGGCGCACAGGGCCAGGAAGAGCGGAAGCAGAAATCGGCGCATGGTGCGTTCCGGAAAGGTTGAACGGCGGTTCCCGCACACATGGTGCAACCCGAGACCCGCGCGCGCCAGTGCGGCGCCGCATGCATCAGGCTTGTGCAGTCACGTAGCAGGGTCCATATTTCACCAACTTCCGTTGCCACCCCGGTTTGCGGCGCCCGCCGCTCTCGCAGGCCCCGGTACTCTTCCCGACAGCATCCCGAAGCGTACACTCATGCACCGCATGCCGCGCCTGACCCTGTTCCTGGCCGCCGCCCTGCTGGCCGGTGCGCCCTCGTCCCTCCGGGCCCAGCCCGGCGGAACGACGCCGTCGCGCCCGGTGGACGAGTGCGGAAAGCCGGCCGCCGCCTCCGCCCGCCCGCGCCGCGGCGCCCCCGCCACCACGTCGTCGGCCCCCGCGCGCCCGCCGCGCCTTCTCGGCACGCCCGTAGGCGAAACGGCCGCGGGGAGCGGAGCCGCGCCGGGGACCAGCGGATCGGCCGCGTCGGGTGCGCAGTCCTCCGCCACGGCGGGCGGATCGACCCCGCATGCACAGGGCACGGCCGGGGCGTCGAGCACGACCGGAGCAGCGGGATCTCCGGCCTCGGGCACGCAGTCCTCCGCAACGGCGGGCGGATCGACCCCGCATGCGCAGGGCACGGCAGCCGCGTCGGGAACGAGCGGAGCGGCGGGATCGCCGGCCCCGGGATCGCAGTCCTCCGCGACGGCGGGTGGATCGGGCGTGCAGGGGGCCACGGGGACGGCGGGCGGCGCGCAGCAGGGCGCCGCGTCGTCCACCGCGGCGTCCGGGACGGCGACGCAGGCGTCCAGCACCTCGGTGGAAACGGCGGCGTCCGGCACGGCGGTGGAGACGGCGGCCTCGTCCACCAGTGCGGGAAGCCAGTTCCTTTCCGCGGGCGGCGCGCCGGGGGACGGGCCCATCGATCCACGCGCGGCCAGGCGCAACCGCGACGCGCTGCAGCTGGGGCTGGGCAAGCTGGGCGACCGCAAGCAGCTGGGGCCCGCCGCCAGCGTCTCCGTCCCCACCGGCTTTGGCGTGGACGGCGGGGAGATGTTCTTCGGCGTGGCGTACCAGGGGCGCACGCGGTACACGGACCAGGACGACGCGGCCGCGGTGGCGGGGCTGGGCATCGGCACGCGGCGCCTGATCGCGCTGGAGGCGGCGGTGACCACCTACTCCACCTTCCGCAGCTACCCGCTGGAGACCGGCGGCCTGAGCCTGAAGCTGCACCGCGCGCTCCCCCGCCAGACCAGCGTGGCCGTCGGCTGGGAGAACGCCGTGCGCTGGGGCGGCTCGGACGACGACGGCAGCCTGTACGGAGTGGTGACCAGGCTGGTGAACCTGCGCCAGGACCCCGAGGCGCCGCTGAACACCGCGGTCCTTACGCTGGGCGTGGGGAATGGCCGCTTTCGCTTCGAAGACGACGACGCGGACAAGAACGAGACGGTGAACGTGTTCGCGGCGGCGGGCGCCCGCATTACCCCGCAGGTGTCGCTGGTGGCGGACTGGACGGGGCAGGACCTGAACGCCGCCGCCTCGCTCACCCCCCTGCCGCGCATTCCCATGGTGGTTACGGTGGGCCTGGCGGACCTCACCGGTTCGGCCGGAGACGGCGCCCGCTTCATCCTTTCGCTGGGCTACGGCCTGGCGTTCCGCGCGCCTTCGTTCTGACGCAGGGATATCGATCGATGAACCGCACCCTGTTCTCCGCGCTGGTGGCCGCGGCCCTGGTGGGCGCCCCGCTGAGCGCGCAGCCCTTCCGCACCGACGTCACCGGGCCCGTCGTCACGGGAAGCGGAGTGGCCGGATACCCCGTGCTCCCCGTCCGTGACCTGGAAGGCGCCCTGTTCCGCCAGGTGGACGGCGGCACGGCCTTCCGCACCCGCGGCGTGGCCGACGCGGTGCTGGGCGAGGCCGCCGAGGCGCAGCGCGCCGCGTGCGCCGCCACGCTGCAGAAGCCCTCCCACTGGCCCGACAGCCTGTCGCTGGACCCCGATGCCCAGCGCGCCGTCTGCGGCCTGCTGGCGCGCCAGGGGATGGACGGCCCCGAGGCGCGCCGCGTGCTGAACGCCCTGCGCGGCGGGCAGCCCGGAACGGATGGCGACGCGGCGTACCAGCTGGTGGCCGCGCTGGCCGGCCTGGGCGCGGACGTTCCCGGGTTCCTGGACGCCCGGCAGCGCTACATCAACGGCACGCGCTGGCAGGCGGCCATCCAGGCGTACATGGTGTACCTGCGCGCCGTCCCCGACGCCCTGATGGACCCGCCCCCGTCGGAGCTGGTAGCCATCGGCGTGATCCTGGACCGCGTGGTGGACGCGGGTCTCGACGCGTCGGGGCGGTGAAGTTCGCCGATCCCCCGCGGCTGGACGCGGATACCCGGCTGGTGGCGGCGCGCGACCAGGTGTCGTGCGAGCTGGACGGGCAGGCGGTGATCCTGGGGCTGGACGACGGCGTCTACTACGGGCTCAACCCCGTGGGCGCCACCGTCTGGGCGCTGCTCGAGGCGGGCCCGCACACCGTGGCCCAGCTGCGCGACGCCGTGACCGACGAGTTCGAGGTGGACGCCCCCACCGCCGAAGCGGACCTGATCGAGCTGATGGGCGACATGCTGGCGCGCGGCCTGGTGGAGCTGCGCCCGGCGGACTGACCCCCTTCCCTTCCATCCTTCCCCACACGACGTGAGCGGCATCGCCGGTATCGTGGCCCTGGACGGCGCCCCCGTGGACGCGGCGCTCCTGGACCGGATGGCCGGCCTTCTCGCGCCCCGCGGCCCCGACGGCGTCTCCTCGCGGACGCTGGGCCCGGCCGGCTTCGCGCACGCCCTTCTGCGCACCGGCGACGTCGGCGACGACGTCCCGCAGCCGGTTTCGGTAGAGGGAAAGACGTGGATTGTCGCGGACGCGCGGATCGACGGGCGGGCGGAGCTGGCGCGCGCCCTCCGCGCCGGGGGGATCCAGGCGGCGGCGGACGCGCCCGCGGCGGAGCTCATCCTCCACGCCCTGCGCCTGTGGGGCGACGACGCGCCGGCGCGCCTGCTGGGCGACTTCAGCTTCGCCGCGTGGGACGGCGAGCGGCGGCGCCTGCTCTGCGCGCGCGACCTATTCGGCATCAAGCCGTTCTACTACGCCGCCGCGGGCGGCGTCTTCGTTTTCTCCAACTCGCTGGACTGCGTCCGCATCCACCCCGCCGTCCCCACCGGGCTGGACGAGGAGTGGATCGCGGACTTCCTCCTCCACGGCGACGCGCAGTCCACGGAATCCACCGTCTACGCGGCCATCCGCCACCTTCCCCCCGGCCACCTGCTGACGGTGGAGGCGGGGAGGATGCAGATCCGCCGCTACGCTTCGCTCCCGGAAGAGGCGGAGCCGCTGCGGCTGCGGGGGCCGGCGGAGTACGCGGAGGGGTTCCTGGAGGTGCTGCGCGAGGCGGTGGCCGACCGGCTGCCCCGCGACCACGCGGCGATCCTGCTCAGCGGCGGGCGCGATTCAACGGCGCTGGCGGCCACCTGGCGCGACCTGGTGGACCGCGGCGTCCGGTCCACGCAGCTGCGCGGCTACACGGCGTACCACGCGCGGCTCATGCCGGACGACGAGCCGCGCTTTGCTTCCCTGGCGGCGGAAGCGCTGGGCATCCCCCTCCGCCTGCTGGCGGTGGACGGCCACACGGCGTTCGCCCGCTGGGAAACGCCGGAGCTGTACCGCCCCCAGCCGTCGTCTTCACCGCTGCTGGCCATCGACGCCGACCAGCTGCGGCAGGCGGCGGAGCACGCGCGCGTGCTGCTCACGGGCCAGGGCGCGGACGCGCTGCTGCGCGAGAGCACGTCGCGGCTCACCCGGCTGGCCGCGGGCGGGCACCTGGCGCAGGCGGCGCGCGAGGCGGCGGCGTACGCGCGCTGGCACCGCCGCATCCCCCGCCCCGGCGTGCGCACCTGGCTGGCGGCGCGCGGCGGGCCCCGCCCGCGCCCCATCGACCCGCCGGGGTGGATCGACCCGGACTTCGCGGCGCGGGTGGGGATGGCGGAGCGGCTGGCGGCGTGGAGCGTGCCCCGGACCTCGGCGCACCCGCTGCGGCCGGAGGCGCACGGGCTGCTCGCCACCCACTTCTGGCCGGTCCTCTTTCCCCTCTGGGACCCCGGCGTCACCGGCGTACCCATCGAGCAGCGGCACCCGTACCTGGACCTGCGGCTGGTGCGGCTGGCGTTGTCCATCCCTCCGGCGCAGTGGTATAATGACAAGGGATTGCTGCGGATAGGAATGCGGGGCCGGCTTCCCGCCCCCGTGCTGGCCCGCCCCAAGACGCCGGTGGTGGGCGACATGCTGGGCGTGCGCGCCGCCGACGGGGGCGCCAGCTGGCTGGGGGGGCGGACGGCGGGGCCGAACGTGGCGCCGTGGGTGGACCTGTCCCGCGTTCCCCGCCTGGCCGGGGGCGCCTCCGCCCGGCCGCCGCGCTACCTGTACGAAGACATCCGCCCCCTGGCCCTCTCGCTCTGGCTTGCCCATCACCACCGTTGAACGCGGCCGCGGAGGCCCCCTGACCCCCGATCCCCCCCCGCACCCCGCTTCCCCGCCCCGCGCGGCGGACGCCCCTCCCCGCACCGCCCGCCACCGGCTCTACGGCTTCCTTGTCGAAGCCGATCGGCCGATCCCCGGCCTGGCGGCGGTGGAAGAGGACGGGGAGCCGGAGGTGCGGATCTCCCTGGGCCGCGTCCCCGAGGACGTCTTTCCGCCGGGCGACGCCGGGGAGCCGTGGTACGTCTCCCCGCGGATGACCCCCGCGGAAGCCCCCACGGTGGTGGTCGACCGCCTGGCGGGCGAGGGGTTCCGCCTGCGCTACGCGGACGGGTGCGCCTACCACGTGGACGCGGCGGGAACGCGGGTGGCCTGCACTTGGCCCGCGCACTTCACCGTCGAGGACGCGGCGACGTACCTGCTGGGCCCGGTGTTCGGCCTGGTGCTGCGCCTGCGCGGAATCCCCTCGCTGCACGCCAGCGCCGTGGCGGTCGACGGCGCGGCGGTGGCGCTGGTGGGGGCGGCGGGGACGGGCAAGTCCAGCACCGCCGCGGCGATGGCGGCGCGCGGCCACGCGCTGGTGGCGGACGACGTGCTGGCGCTGCGGGTGGAGGGGGACGGGATCCGGGCGCAGCCGGCGTATCCCCACCTGCGGCTGTGGCCCGACATCGTCCCCGCCCTCCTGGGGCCCGGCGCGGAGCTCCCCCCGCTGACACCCAACTGGGACAAGCGGGGGCTGCGGCTGGACGAGGCGTTCCATCCCCACCCCCTCCCCCTGGGCGCCGTCTACGTGCTCTGCGGCCGCGAGGCGGGGCCGGACGCGCCGCGGCTGGAGCCCATGGGCGGGATGGACGCCCTGCTGGCGCTGGTCAGCAACGGCTACGTGGGGTGGTTTCCGGACCGGGCGGCCCAGGCACGGGAGCTGGAGGTGCTGGGGCGGGTGGCGCGCACCGTCCCCGTGGCGTGGGCCGTCCCCAGCGCCGACCCGGCGCGGCTGGGGGAGCTGTGCGCGATGATCGAGGCGGACGTGCGGAGGCACCGTGGCTGAGACCTACACCATCCGCGGCCACGCCGCCATGATCGGCGACCCCGTGCGCATGGACGCCTACGCGGCCGCCCTGGAGCGGGTGGTGCGCCCCGGGTGCGTGGTGCTGGACATCGGCACGGGGACGGGGATGATGGCGCTGCTGGCCTGCCGGCTGGGGGCGCGCCGCGTCTTCGCGGTAGAGCCGGGGGCCTCCATCCACCTGGCCCGGGCGGCGGCGCGCGACAGCGGGATGGCCGGCCGCATCGAGTTCTTTCAGGACCTTTCCACCCGTGTGGAGCTCCCGGAGCGCGCGGACGTCATCGTCTGCGACCTGCGGGGCGTGCTTCCCCCGTTCGAGCACCACGTGGCCTCCATCGCCGACGCGCGCGACCGGTTGCTGGCCCCCGGCGGGGTGCTGGTCCCCCGGTCCGACACGCTGTACGCGGCGCCGGTAGAGGCCCCGGAGGACTACGCCCGCATCGTCGCGCCCTGGGACGAGCACGCCCGCGGCTTTGACCTGCGGGCGGCGCGGCGGGCGGCGCTGAACGCGTGGTCCAAGGTGCGCACCCGTCCGAGCGAGTTGCTGGCGGAGCCCGCGGCCTGGGCGGTGATGGACTACGCCACCCTCCGCGAGCCGGACCTCCGCGGCGCGCTGGAGTGGTCGGCGTCGCGGGCCGGAACGCTGCACGGCGTGGCTGGCTGGTTCACCGCCGACCTGGCGGAGGGGATCGGCTTCACCACCGGGCCCGAGGGGCCCGACATCATCTACGCCAACGCCTTTTTTCCCCTCCTGGAGCCGGTGGCGCTGGAGGAGGGCGACACCATCGCGGTGGAGATGCAGGCGCGGCTGATCGTGGACGAGTACGTGTGGGTGTGGAACACGCGGGTGAGCGGACCGGGCGGGATCAAGGCAGACTTCCGCCAGTCCACCTTCCTGTCGCAGCCCGCGCGGACGGAGGACCTGCGCAAGCGGGCGCACGACTTCAGACCCGTGCTGGGCGAGCAGGGGCGGATGGACGCGCTGGTGCTGGGGATGATGGACGGCGGCGCGACCCTCCAGACGATCGCGCACGAGCTGCAGCGTCGCTTTCCGGCCCGTTTCCGGGGCTGGGAAGAGGCGCTGTCACGCGCCGCCCGGCTGAGCCAGGCCTACGCGGAAGAAGGATGACGGCGGGGGGTGCAGCGGCCGGGGGCGGACCCGCCCCGGCCGGATCAGGTCTTGAGGTTGTTGCCGCCCTGGACCGGGTCGTTCTTGTTCATGTTGTCCTGCACCGTGAGCGTAAGCTCCTCCAGAAGGCCATAGACCACCAGGCGGGGAGGGGCGTACGAACGGCGTATCCGATCGGTGGATTCCATTGTCTTTCTCGTTGGGGAAAGAGTGCGGCGGGCGCGGGCGGTCCTGCCCCGTCGAGTGTCCGCCGCGTGTGAATGGTGCATCAGAATCGCCCAAACCGCAAGCCCCGCGTGCGCCCCGGAGCGATGCACGGAACCGTTTACGGCAGAACCATTTCGGCGCACACGCCGCGCCTCCCGTTCCCGCCCCTTCGCCGCGCCCCCGGGAACCCGTGAAGCCGGTTCCTTCCCCGCCGCAATCCGTGCGTCCGGAGCACGCGCTGCTGCTTGCCGCCGCGCGCGCCGCGCTCCGTCCCGCGGAGGGCCGGACCGACGCGGTACAGGGGGCGGACTGGGACGCGTTCCTCGCCCTGGCGGTGCGCAACCGGCTCCTTCCCCACGCGCACCGGCTGCTGGGCGAGCGCCGGGAGGTGCCGGAGGCCGTCCGGTCCGCCCTGCGGCGCCGGTTCGCGCAGAACGGGCACCAGGCGCTGGCGCGCTCGGCGGAGCTGCGGCGGCTGATCGGGGCGCTGGAATCCGCCGGCATTCGCGCCGCCGCGTACAAGGGGCCGGCGCTCGCCATGCGGGCTTACGGGCATCTGGCGCTGCGGACCTACGCGGACCTGGACCTGCTGGTGGCGCCGGACGACGTCCCCGCCGCCGCGCGGGTGCTGGAAGAGGGTGGATACGAATCCGCCCACCGCTTTTCGCCCGCGCAGGACGCCGTCTTTCGCCGCACGGACGGCGACTATCCGTTTCATCATCCCCATACCGGCACGCTGGTGGAGCTTCACTGCCACGTCTCGTCTGCCCGCTTCTGCGTTTCTCTTCCGACGGCGGAGCTTCTCGCGCGCGCCCAGCCCGTCTCCATCGGCGGCGGCGAGGTGCGGGCGCTGGCGGACGACGACCTGTTCCTGGCGCTCTGCCTGCACGGCGCCAAGCACCGCTGGTCGCGGCTGGAGTGGCTGGCCGCCGCGGCCGGCCTGGCCGTGCGCGCGGGGCTGGACCTGGAGGCCATCCTCCGCCGCGCCTCCGCCATCGGCGGGGGAAGGACCGTCCTGCTGGCGCTGCTGCTGGCGCGCGACGCGCTGGGGCTGCCGCTGGCGGAATCCATCGACCGATCGATCCGCGCCGATCCCGCCCTCCCCGCGCTGGCGGCGGAGGCGCGCGCGCTGTGGATGGACGTGGACGCGGATGAGCACGACACCCGCGCCAACCTGCGCTTCAACTACCGGCTGCGGGAGAGCGCCGCGGACCGGGCGCGCTACGCGGCGCACTGGCTGCTGACTCCTTCGCCGGAAGACTGGGCGTGGGCGCGGCTGCCGGACGCGCTGTCGCCGCTGTACCGCGCGGTGCGCCCGCTGCGGCTGGCGCTTCGCTACGGGCCGCGGAGGGGCGCGTGACGGCGCGGGTGGCCGTCCGCTTCGGGCGCGAGGTCGCGCGGATGATGCCGCGCCGCTTCGCGCTGGCCGTCGCGCTCACCGTGGCCGTCACCAGCGGCGAGGCGGCGGGGGTGCTGCTGCTGACGCGGCTTCTGGCGCTGGCCGGCGTGGGAACGCTGGGGGGCTCGGCCGGGGCGCTGCCGCGCGCGGTGGACCGCGCGTTCCACGCGGTGAACCTGCGGCCGTCGCTGGGCGCGGTGCTGGCGGTGTTCGTCGCGGTGGCCGTGGGGGTGGCGGCGCTGCAGCGCACGGCCACGCTGGTGGGCAACCGCATCTACCTGGACACGGCCGTGCGGGCGCGGGTGCGGCTGTACCGCGCCCTGGCCCGCGCGCGCTGGCTCCCCCTGGCGCGCACCCGCGGGTCGGAACTGCTCAACGCGCTCACCAGCGAGGCGGACCGGGTGGGGAGCGCGGCCTACTCGCTGCTCACCCTGCTGGTGCACGCGCTGCTGGCGGTGGGCTACCTGGCGCTGGCCATCCGCGTATCCCCCGTGCTCACCGGGGTGGCCATGGCGTGCGGCGTGGTGCTGCTGCTTACGCAGCGGCGCTTCCGCGTGACCTCGCGGCTGATGGGCAAGGGGCTCAGCCTGGCCCGCGCGGAGGTGCTGAACGCCGCCAGCGAGCACCTGGGCGCCCTCAAGGTGGTCAAGAGCTACGGCGCGGAGGAGCGCAACGCGGCCATCTTCGCCGCCGCGGCGGAGCATTCGGGCGCGGTGCACTTTCGCGCCTGGCGCGCCCAGGCCGACTCGCGCGCCGCGTTCCTGGCCGGGACGGTGGTGATGCTGGCCATCGTAGCCTGGGTGGCGCTGGAGGTGCTGGCCGTGACGGGCGCCACGGTGCTGCTGCTCATCTTTCTCTTCTACCGGCTGGTGCCGCGGCTTTCCAGCGTGCAGACCGTCTACCAGCAGCTTTCGCACGACCTGCCCGCCTGGGAGGGACTGGACGCGCACACCCGGGCGCTGGAGGCGGAGCACGAGGCTCTTTCGGCGGGCGACGAGGAGCGGGTGGAGCTGGCGCGGTCCATCCGCTTCGACGGCGTCTCGTTCGCCTATGGCGCGGAGGGGACGGACGCGGTGGAGGGGCTGTCGCTGCAGATCGCCGCGCGCCGCACGACGGCCATCGTGGGCCCCTCCGGCGCGGGCAAGACGACGGTGGCGGACCTGGTGATGGGGCTGGTGTCGCCGCGCGCGGGGCGCATCGAGGTGGACGGGCGCACGCTGGACGAGTCGTGGCTGCGGGCGTGGCGGGCGGGGATCGGGTACGTGGACCAGGACACGCTGCTGTTCAACGACACGGTGCTGGCCAACCTGGTGTGGGCGCGCCCCGACGCCACGGAGCCGGAGGTGTGGGAGGCGCTGCGGCTGGCGGCGGCGGAGGAGTTCGTCCGCGCGCTGCCGCGGGGGCTGGCCACGGAGGTGGGGGACCGCGGCGTGCGGCTTTCCGGCGGCGAGCGGCAGCGGCTGGCGCTGGCCCGCGCGCTGCTGCGCCGCCCCGCCCTGCTCATCCTGGACGAGGCCACCAGCGCGCTGGACAGCGAGAACGAGCGGCGCATCCGCGACGCCATCGGGGCGCTGCGCGGCAGCGTGACCATCCTCATCATCACCCACCGCCTTCCCAGCGTGCGCGACGCGGACGTGGTGCACGTGATGGAGGCGGGGCGGCTGGTGGAGTCCGGCCCCTGGGCGGAGCTCGTCGCCCGCCCCGGAGGCCGCTTCCGCCGCCTGTGGGCCAGCCAGGCCGGCGAGTCGGAGCTTCCCGAAGCGGAGGAGGTACCCGCCGGCTGATCTGCGATGAAGAAAGCGCTGGTGAGGCCTCCCATCCGCACGTGACACCGCATCGATCCCAACGCGCCACCCGCGTGCTCGAGCTCAGTCGGAGGCATTCGGCGAATCCGCGGGACGAGGGCTCGTTCCGTATGAAAGGGAGTGTCGTCACTCTCCTCATCCACCGCTCCAAATGCGCCAGACGCGAGCTCCGCGGCTGGCGCATATCGTTGCACCACCGCCAGTTACGCTCCAAACACGAGACTTGCCGGACTGGCTGCTTCCCGTTTACTCTGCGCACCTCCGCCTCCGCGCCGGAGCTACTCCGGGTGGGGGCTTGACACGTGTACGCTAACTTTCGTACATTGCGATGCGCAAGCTGGGGTTCAGGGTGGCCAGGTCCAGGACCATCGCGGCGCTGCGGGCCGGGCCCGCGTACATCCTTTTCGAGGATCGGGCCGCCCGCGAAAGCAAGAACCTGCTCGACACAGGAGAGGTTTCTCCCGAAGAGGTGGTCGCGATGCTGCACAGGTGCGGCGGATCGCCCGACCAGTACTGCGAAAGCGGGCACCACCGCGAGCCGTCCATCCCGGTCCATACCTTCAAGCCGGTGCTAGGCGGGACCCGGTGGTACATCAAGGTCTACTTCCTTGACGGAACGTCCGACCTGGAGCCCGCGATCTTCATCAGCGTTCACAAGAGCGAGAAGTAACTGGCGCATGAAAAAGTTCTGGCGAGCCGGCGATCGCTCCCGCGCGATCTGCGAGGACTGCGGGCTGGTAGAAACCCGGTTCGAGTACCGCACCTATCCGCTGGAGACGCCGCGGGTCGACGTCCCCGGCGTGCTGGTGGCGGTGTGCCCGGTGTGCGACCGCATCGTGGCCGTTCCGTACCAGTCGTCGCCCAGGCTGAACGAGGCCCGCAAGGCGGCCGAGGCCCCCCTCGAAGCGCGAATCCCCAGGCACCTGGAGGACGTGCTGGGCGTGGTGGCGACCCACTACGGGCGCAACGACAGCGAGTTCCGCGGCGTGATCCTGCGCTACTACCTGCACGCGCTCGGGGAGAGCGATGCGCTGGCGCGGCACATCCGCGAGCTCGCCGCCGGAGAGCTGGCGCGTGGGACGGCGGATGAGCGGCTCTCCGTAAAGGTACAGAAGCCGGTGCTCACCCGGGCCTGGGAAACGGCACGCAACGCGGGCGTGCGCTCCAAGACGGACATGGTGAAGGGTGCGATCATCGCCGCCGCCGAGGACCTGGACAGCGCCGAGGGGAAGGAGCGCAGGGAAACGCTTGCCGAGATGGCGGCGAGCGTCTAAGAGTGTGTTCGAGAATCTCTCCAGAGCGTTGATTTCCTGAGGGAGGCGCTGCTCCCAACCCGCTGCTGCGCACGCAATCTGGCGCCGGCCGACGGATCTCGCTCCACCTTTCCCCAGCAATGCCATGTCAGATCTCCTGACGGATCTCACGATCTTCACTCCGGCGCGCAACGACGACGCGGAGCAGATCGCCCGCGCGCGGCGGGTGTTCGAGGTGCAGCGCGCGGCGCGGTGGCGGGTGGCGCAGTCGGGGGCGGCGGAGCGCATCGCGCGGCTGCGGCGGCTGCGGACGGCGATCCTGGCGCACCGGCAGGCGCTGTACGAGGGCGTGTGGGCGGACTTTCGCAAGAGCGCGCCGGAGTTCGAGATCACCGAGATGCAGATCGTGCTCGGCGAGATCGCGCACACCATCAAGCACCTGCGCCGCTGGATGCGCCCTCGCCGCGTCCCCACCCCGCCCCTGCTGACGGGCACCGCCGGCCGCGTGCGCTACGAGCCGCGCGGGCAGGTGCTGATCCTGGCGCCGTGGAACTATCCCTTCCAGCTGCTGTTCGGCCCCCTCGTCGCCGCCGTGGCGGCGGGGAACGTGGCCATCGTCCGCCCGTCTGAAAAGGTGCCCGCCACCGCCGCCGCCATGGCGGCCATCGTCGCCGAGGCGTTTCCGGAGGACGAGGTGGCGCTGGTGGCGGGGGGGATCGAGACGGCGGACGCGCTGCTGGAGCTGCCGTTCGACCACATCTTCTTCACCGGCAGCACCGCGGTGGGACGCAAGGTGATGCACGCCGCGGCGGAGCACCTGGCCAGCGTTACGCTGGAGCTGGGCGGCAAGTCGCCGGCGATCGTGGACCGCTCGGCGGACGTGCCGCAGGCGGCGGAGCGCATCGTCTGGGGAAAGATGGTGAACGCGGGACAGACGTGCGTGGCCCCCGACTACGTGCTGGTGCACCAGGCCGACGCCCCCGCCTTTCTGGCCGCCGCGCGTGACACCGTGGCGCGCTTCTACGGCAACGGCGATGCGGCGCGGACGAGCGAGGATTTCGCCCGCATCGTGGACCCGCGCGCCTTCCAGCGGCTGGCGGACGCACTGCGGGAAACGATCGCGGGGGGCGCGCGGGTGGAGGCGGGGGGCGATACGGACGCCGAGACGCGCTACATCGCCCCCACGGTGCTTTCGGAGGTGCGGCCGGACGCGCCGGTGATGCGGGAGGAGATCTTCGGCCCCATCCTCCCTGTTCTCGCGGTGAAATCGACGGACGAGGCGATGGCGTTCGTCAACGCGCGCCCCAAGCCGCTGGCGCTCTACCTGTTCAGCCGCGACGGGGCGCTGACGGAGCGCGTGATCCGCGGGACCACGGCGGGTGGGACGATCGTCAACCACGTCATCTGCCACCTGGCCAACCCCGACCTGCCCTTCGGCGGCGTGGGGGAGAGCGGACAGGGGAGCTACCACGGGCACGCGGGCTTCCGCGCCTTCAGCCACGAGCGCGCCGTGCTGTTCGCGGGACGCTGGAGCCTGGCCCCGCTCTACTATCCGCCGTACGGCCCGAAGATGCGCCGCATCGCGGGGATGATGTCGAAGTGGATGGAGCGCCGCTGAGCGCGGCGCCCATTCCCCGTCCCGCCACCGGCCCTGCATTCCCCCCGATTCCGCCCGGCCCAGATGATCCCCGTGCTTCGATCCCTGGCCCTCGCGGCCGCCCTGGCCTGTGCCGCCGCCGTGGACGCCGCCGCGCAGCCCTCCGGCGGCGCGTACGAGGTGCCCATGGGCGAGTGGGAGTACCGCTGGCTCACCCGGCGCGACGCCGGGGGGGCCGTGCGCCGCGAACCCGCCAGCGGCTACCTGCGCCTGTACCGCACCGGGCAGCACGCCCACCTGCGCGACGCGGGCGGCACCCGCATGCAGAGCGCGGGGACGTACGGGATGGAGGGCCACCTGCTGTACCTGCCGCACGTGGACATGGACTCGGGGCGGATGGTGCGCGACACCTTCGCCGTGCGCCGCATCGGCGACCGGATGCTGCTCTGGCAGCAGCGGGGGGAGGAGACGCTGGAGTACACGCTGGCGGCGCCGGGCGCCCCCGCGGAGCCCGCCGTGGTC
>DASTVC010000159.1:0-9614 GCA_035759295.1 Longimicrobium sp.
GCGCATGCGGCAGTCGCTGGAGCTGGTGAAGAAGCTGTACACGGTGCGCAGCTGCCACTACAACCTGCCCAAGGAGGTGCCGGCGCGGCCGTGCCTGGACTACCACATCGGCCGCTGCAAGGCGCCGTGCGTGGCGTTCCAGACGCCGGACGAGTACCGGGGGATGATCGACGAGATCACCGAGGTGCTGAACGGGCACACGCGGCTGGTCGCGCGGAGGCTGCAGGCGGAGATGGCGAAGGCGGCGGAGGAGATGAACTTCGAGCGCGCGGGCGAGCTGCGCGACTCCATCCGCCAGCTGGAGTCGCTGGAGCACCGCCAGCAGATCATGGACGTTTCCGGCAGCGACCGCGACATCGTCGGCTTCGCCCGCGACGGGGCGGAGGCGTGCGGCGTGGTCCTGCAGATCCGCGAAGGCAAGCTGCTGGGGCGCGAGGCGCAGTTCCTCACCAACCTGGTGGACGAGGGCGACGCCGAGGCGCTGTCGACCTTCGCCACCCGCGTCTACGCCGACCGCCTGTCGCGCGACCCGGATTCCATGCCGCCGGAGGTGTTTTTCGGGATGGACTTCGAGGACCGGCCGGTGCTGGAGGAGCTTCTGCGTGCCCAGGCCCGGCGTGCCGTGCGGCTGCACGTGCCCCAGCGCGGCGAGAAGGTGCAGCTGGTCGGCCTCGCTGACCAGAACGCGCGCCACCTGCTGGAGGAGCGCAAGCTGATGGGGAACGCCGCGACGGAGCGGGCCCCCGACGCGCTGTACGAGCTGCAGGAGGTGCTGGAGCTGCCGCTGGTGCCGCGCACCATGGTGTGCTTCGACATCTCGCACACGCAGGGGACGGAGGTGGTCGCCTCCGCCGTGTTCTTCGAGAACGGGGCGCCCGCCAAGGGCGAGTACCGCAAGATGAAGATCCGCGGCGAGTGGGGGAACGACGACTTCGCCTCGATGCACGAGGCGGTGACGCGCTGGTTCAGCCGGCGGGTGGAGGAGGGAAAGCCGCTGCCGGACCTGGCGGTGATCGACGGAGGGAAGGGGCAGCTGGGCGCCGCGCTCAAGGCGCTGGACGCGCTGGACTTTCCGCAGCAGGCGGTGATCGGGCTGGCCAAGAAGGAAGAGGAGATCTTTCTCCCCGGCCGCTCCGACAGCATCCGCCTGCCGCGCCGCAGCCACGCCCTGCGCCTGCTGCAGCGCCTGCGTGACGAGGCGCACCGCTTCGCCATCACCTACAACCGCAAGCTGCGGACGAAGCGGACGATCCGCTCGGAGCTGTCGACGATTCGCGGTGTGGGCCCGTCGCGCCAGAAGGCCCTGCTGGCGAAGTTCGGCTCCATGCGCGGCGTGATCGCGGCCTCCGAGGCCGAGATCGCGGCGATGCCGGGATTCGGCGCGGCGATCGCGCGCAAGGTGAAAGAGGCGGTGCAGCCCGGGAATCCCGCTCCGGACCCTAATCCGCTCGCATAGATCCTGAGAGGGTGTTGCTGCTCCTCGGCGTTCCAAACCAGTCGTCCTGAGAGGGTTGCTAAACCTCTACCGAAGTGTTGACTTCCTGAGGGAGCGCCACATGCAACCTCAATACACACAATCGCTTGCGCGCGACCGAAGGATCTCCTCTCCGCTGCGGGGCCGGCCGGCGAGCATCGGAGCCGGCCCCTCGGTAATGCCGGCGAGATCCTTCGGCCGGCGCCAGGCTCCATCGTAACGGAAGGTTACGGCGTGGTGCCTCCTTCAGGAAGTCAACATTTCTGGACGGTCCAGCAACGCGGGGGATGGGATAAAGGTCGCGAAAACCTCCGCGGCGTTCCGCGGGTGAAGCCCCGTCCGGCGCGCGCAAGCGAGCCGGGACGGGGCTTTTTGGCGTTCTTCGCCTCGCCGCTCCGGTGGGGAGCAAATGTTTTCTTGTCAGGCGGATGCCCGCCGTAAAAATTATATCCGCCGGTCGCAGCATGTTCCGGCCGCAGAAGCGTGCCCATCCCCGGAAGCCGCTCATCCGCCGAATCAGGTCCTCCGTCCCCGACTGAAATCCCGGAATCCACACGTCCATCCCGGACCCATTCCACAGGGAGTCTGTCCATGCCACGGCAGCAAGTCCTCATCGATGCGCTCGGCAAGACCCGCTTCGGCCGCCTGAACCTGCGGATGCCGGACGGGTCGGACATGAAGTTCGTGGGCAGCGAGCCCGGCGAAGAGGCCGAGATGGTGATCCGGGACTGGGGAACGGTGGACGCCATCCTGAGCCGCGGCGACATCGGGCTGGGCGAGTCGTACATGGCGGAGCAGTGGGAGTCGCCGGACCTCAAGGCGTTCCTCACCTTCTGCCAGCGGAACCGCGAGGAGTTTGCCCGGGTCACGCGCTTCGACCTGGTGAACAAGCTCATCTCCCGCTACACCACCCTCACCAGCCACAACACGCACGACGGCAGCAAGAAGAACATCTCCGACAGCTACGACTATCCCCCGGCGCTGTACGCCTCGTACACGGACCGGATGATGACGTACTCCAGCGGGTGGTGGGACGGCAAGGAGATGTCGCTGGAAGACGCGCAGGTCAACAAGTACAACCGCATCCTGGAGCGCGTGGGCCCGGCGCCCAAGCACATCCTGGAGATGGGGTGCGGATGGGGATACTTCCTGGACCTGGCCGCCTCGCGCGGCGACAAGGTGACCGGCTGCACCATCAGCCGGCAGCAGTACGAGTACGGCCTCGAGCTGAACAAGGAGGCCATCGCCGACGGCCGGGTCACGCTGCTGCTTCGGGACTATCGCGACATGGAGGGGCAGTACGACGCGGTGGTCAGCACCGGCTTCTTCGAGCACGTGGGCTCGCAGTTCTGGGTGGAGCACTTCCGCAAGGTCAAGCAGTACCTCAAGCCCGGCGGCGTGGCCATGATCCAGACCATGCTGTGCAACCGCTTCGACCCGCGGAACGCCAAGAAGCTCAACTTCTTCTCCAAGTACATCTTTCCCGGCGGCGAATTCCCCTCCATCGGCTCCTTCATCGTCGCGGCCGAGGAGGCGGGGCTCAAGTGCGACGAGCACCTGGCGTTCGGGCAGGACTACGCGCGCACCATGGACGAGGCGTGGACGCGCTTTCACAAGAACCTCGACAGCGTGCGCGGCATTGGCTACGACGACGAGTTCATCCGCAAGTGGGAGTTCTTCATCGCGGGGTGGTACGCCATGTTCCGGTCGGGGCAGTACAACGTGATGCAGGCCCGGCTGGAGCACTATCCCTGACCCTCAGGCTCTTCATCCGGACGGGCGGACCGAAATCATGTCACAGACCGATCATGGCGGGGCCACGGCCTTTTCCGTCCCCACGCCGCTGCAGGACCTGGTGGGCGCGGCGCAAACGCTGGTGCGGGGCGCCGCGGGGCCGGAGCGCTTTGTCCGCGGGCTGCTGGGGCAGGCGGGGATCCAGATCGACGGCGGCGCGCCGCACGACATCACCGTGCACGACCGGCGCTTCTACCGGCGCGTGGCGCGCGACGGATCGCTGGGGCTGGGCGAGTCGTACATGGACGGGTGGTGGGACTGCCCGGCCATCGACCAGATGATCGCCCGCATTCACCGCGCCGACCTCCCCGCCAGCATCCGCAAGAACTGGAAGTACCTGCTGAGCGTGCTGCAGGCCCGCCTGCTCAACCTGCAGAGCGTGCGGCGCGCGTTCGAGGTGGGGCGGCGCCACTACGACATCGGCAACGACCTGTACCGCGCCATGCTGGATGCGCGGATGGTGTACACCTGCGCGTACTGGAACGGCGCCACCACCCTGGACCAGGCGCAGGAGGCCAAGCTGGAGCTGGTGTGCCGCAAGCTGGGGCTGCGCCCCGGGATGCGCGTGCTGGAGCTGGGGTGCGGCTGGGGAAGCTTTGCGCGCTACGCGGCGGAAAAGCACGGGGTAGAGGTCACCGGCTACTCCGTCTCGCGCGAGCAGGTGGCCATGGGGCGGGAGCTGTGCGCCGGCCTTCCCGTGGAACTGCGCCTGGAGGACTACCGCGCCGCGCGGGGCACGTACGACCGCGTGCTCTCCATCGGCATCATGGAGCACGTGGGGCCGCGCAACTACCGCGCGTACATGGAGGTGGTGGACCGGTGCCTGGCGCCCGGGGGGCGGTCGCTCATCCACACCATCGGGGGCAACCTGTCCGAGTCGGCCAACGACCCGTGGACGCACCGCTACATCTTTCCCAACGGGCGGGTGCCGTCGGTGGCGCAATTGGCGCGGGCCATGGAGGGGCTGTTCACCATGCAGGACCTGCACGCCTTCGGCCCGCACTACGACCCCACGCTGATGGCGTGGTACCGCAACTTCGCGGCGGCCTGGCCGGCGCTGCGGGACAGGTACGGCGAGCGCTTCTTTCGCCTGTGGAGCTACTACCTGCTCATGAGCGCCGCCGCCTTCCGCACCGGCTACCTCACGCTCTTCCAGATCGTGATGTCGCGCCCGCACGAGCCCGCCCTGGACTGCCGCCACAGCTGACCGTCCTTGCACCGGCGGTGTGGGCCCGATCCTGAAAAGGTGCTTTTCACACGGAGGGCACGGAGGACACGGAGGACCAAGAACTCCGTGCTCCGTGCCCTCCTTGTGATACCGGACCCGGAAAAAAGAGTGTTGATTTCCTGAGGGAGCGCCGCGCAGGACCTGCCGAGCGCATTTCAGTTGGCGCGCGACCGAAGGATCTCCTCTCGGCCGCCTCGGGGCTGGATCACGGCGAAATCCAGCCCCACGGTTCTGCTGGCGAGATCCTTCGATCGGCGAAGGGAGACCTGCGGCACTCTGTTCCGTTACGGACGGAGAGCAGGGAGGGGCGGGGAGGCGGTTGGCTCTCGGCCGGTAGGTCTTTCGATCGTTCGAATCAAACAGAACCGCAGCGGCCGTGCAGCCGCTGCGGTTCTGGTCCATCCAGGGCAGAGTCCGGGCTTTACCGCCCGTCCCCCCATCTCAACTGGCCGCCGCCAGCTCCGGCACGCGGGTGAGCCAGCCGTGCGTGTCGGGCGCGCGGCCGCGGGCGACGTCCAGGTAGCGCTGCTGCAGCTGGCGGGTGACGGGGCCCATCCTGCCCTCGCCCACCTGGATGCGGTCCACGCTGCGGATGGGGGTGACCTCGCTGGCCGTGCCGGTAAAGAACAGCTCGTCGGCCGTGTACAGCCACTCGCGCGGCACCGCCTGCTCGCGGGTGGGAATCCCCAGGTCCGCGGCCAGCGTGATAATGCTGTCGCGGGTGATGCCGGTAAGGTTGGTTCCGTCCAGCGCCGGCGTGATCAGAATGCCGTCGCGGACGAGGAACACGTTCTGGCCCGTCCCCTCGCTCACCAGCCCGCCCGGCCCCAGCGCGATGGCGTCGGCGTAGCCGTCCTCGATGGCCTCCAGCCGGCCCAGCTGCGAGTTGAGGTAGTTGCCGGCGGCCTTGGCGCCCGAGGGAAAGGTGTTGGGCTCCTGGCGCTGCCAGCTGGATACCTTTACGTCCACGCCGTTCTCCAGCGCGCCCTCGCCCAGGTACGTGCCCCACGGCCAGCAGGCGATGTACACGTCCAGCGTGCTGCCGATGGGCGACAGCCCCGCCGAGCCGTATCCGCGCACCACCATGGGGCGGATGTAGCACTCGCGCAGCCCGTTGCGCGCCACGATCTCCCCGCACGCCTCGGCGATCCGGGGGATTCGGTCGCCGATCTCCATCCGGTAGATCTTGGACGAGTCGCGCAGGCGCCGCAGGTGCGCGTCCAGCCGGAAGATGGCGGGGCCGTCGGGCGTGTCGTAGCAGCGGACGCCCTCGAAGAGCGACGAGCCGAACTGGATCGAGTGGACAAGGACGTGCACGGTGGCGTCCTGCCAGCGGATCCACTCCCCGTCTTTCCAGATCCAGTCGGTCTGGGGCATGTGGTGCGTGACCATCGATTCAACTCTGCTTCGGATGTGTGCACCCCGCGCTCTCGCGGGGTGCGACAACATGCGTCGCAGACGCGCGCGGGGCCAGTGCACCCGGGCGAGGCTGGTCGGGATCGGCGTCTGGGCAACGTGCCGCCGGCCCGCGGGGAGCGAATGAATTTGCCGCAACAACGGACAGCGGGGGGGCATTCGGCTGGATTCGGGCTGCGTCCGCAAGCGGCCCCCTCTCCCGGCCTCTCCCCCGCAAACAGCGCGGGAGAGAGGTGACGCGAGCCGAACGTCCGGAGGGGGAACCAAATTGGCTGACGTGACCCACAGCCGGTCGAACCGCCGTCGAATTCCCCCCTTTCTCCCGCGCAGCGGGGGAGAGGGGCCGGGGGAGAGGGGGCCGGTCGGGCGCCAGCTCGATGTTATTCGAACCGGGAGAATCCCGTCGGCTCAGCCGGCTGCGGACGCGAAGGTGCCCGGAACGCCGCACCACCTGTGCCTCATCATCCGAACCTGCCATTCCGGCGCGCGCGCCCGCGTACGCTTCGTGCGGTGCGCAGGCGGTCGAGCCGAAAGATCCAGACGAATGACGAACCGGGAGATGGGTGGATGAAGATCGCCGTGCTGATGGGCGGGACGAGTGCGGAGCGGGAGGTGTCGCTGGCGTCGGGACTGGCGATCGTAAAGGCCCTGCGCGAGCGCGGGCACGATGTGTGGACGGTGGACACGGCCGCCGGCTACGTTCCCCAGGACGAGGAGAAGGACCTGCTTCCCGGCGGCGTAAAGAGCGCCCCGCCGGAAAGTCTGGACCACGCGCTGCCGCTGATCGACCTGGCGCAGGTGAAGGAGTTGCGCGGGGCGGAGCTGGCGTTCCTGGCGCTGCACGGCGGCGACGGCGAGGACGGCACCGTGCAGGCGTTGCTGGAGCTTATCGGCATCCCCTACACGGGGAGCGGGCCGCTGGGGTCGGGGATCGCCATGGACAAGGACGTCACCAAGCGCCTGCTGCGCGACGCCCAGGTGCCCACGCTCCCCTGGCGGGTGGCGCGGGCGCCGGACTTCGGCTTCGACCCCGACATCATCGAAGACCTGGTAGGGCTGCCGGTGGTGGTAAAGCCGTCGCGGCAGGGCTCCAGCGTGGGCATCCACATCGTCTCCGAGGCCAGCGAGCTGGAAGCGGCCGTGCGCGACTCGGCGCAGTACGACACGGAGGTGATGATCGAGCGCTTTGCCAAGGGGCGCGAGCTTACCGTGGGCATCCTGGGCGACCAGGCGTTCCCCGCCGTCGAGATCCGCCCCAAGAAGGGGATCTACGACTACGAGAGCAAGTACACGCCCGGGATGACGGAGTACTTGTGCCCCGCGCCGCTGGAAGAGGAGGTGATGGCGCAGGTGCAGGCATACGCGCTGCGGGCGTTCAAGGTGCTCAAGCTGCGCGTATACGCCCGCATCGACTTCATCCTGGCCAAGGAGCAGCTGTTCTGCCTGGAGGCCAACACCCTGCCGGGGATGACGGCCACCAGCCTGCTGCCCAAGGGCGCGGCGGCGGTGGGGATCGACTTTCCGGAGCTGTGCGACCGCATCGCCCGGCTGGCGGTTCGCTGACCGCGGCGCGGACCGGAGTCGCGGGACCGGTGTAGATGAAAAGGACGCGCGCCCGGGAGACGCCCGGGCGCGCCGCCTGTCTCGCATTCCAGCACGCTTTTTCCTCGACGCAATGGCTTACCGGGATTCGTACGGGGGCTTCGGCGGTACGTCCGTGACCCCCTGGGTCAAGCGCCTGCTCATCGTGAACGCGGCCGTGTTTCTGGTCTCGTTCATCATGGTCGCGGTGCTGGGCTACCGCTGGTACCTGGACCTGGTGGCGTTCGGCCCTACCCGGTTCCTTACGCGGCCGTGGACGCTGCTCACGTACGCCTTTGTGCACGTGGGGATCGGCCACGTGCTGGGCAACCTGCTGGTGCTCTTCTTCTTCGGCCCGCCGCTGGAGGCGCGCTGGGGGAGCCGCGCGTTCCTGCGCTTCTACCTGGTCTCGGCCGCGGGCGCGGCGCTGTTCTCGGCGCTGTTCTACTTCTGGGACCCGGCCAACTGGATCATCGGCGCGTCGGGCGCCACCTTCGGGCTGATGATGGCGTTCGCCATGATCTGGCCCGACATGGAGATCCACGTGTGGGGCATCTTTCCCATCAAGGCCAAGTGGCTGGTGGGGATCATGGGCTTCGTGCAGCTGCTGATCGCGGCGTCTGGCTCCAGCGGGGGCGTGGCCGTGCTGGCGCACCTGGGCGGCATGGTGACGGCGTTCCTGTACCTCAGGAGCCCGTGGGCGCCGCACGCGTGGGGCGACGTGCCGCGCTCGCCGCGCAAGTCGCCCGGAAAGCGGGGCGGGGTGGCGCTGGTGCCGTGGAGCGCCAAGAAGCAGGCGGCCGCCGCCGCGCAGACGGCCACCGCCACGCAGGCCCGCCCCGCGGCGGCCCGCAAGGGCAAGTCGAACGAGCGCGAGCTGCTGGACGACGTGGACCGCATTCTGGACAAGATCAGCGCGCAGGGGCTGGGCTCCCTGACCGAGGAAGAGCGCAAGCGCCTGGACGAGGTCAGCCGCCGCTACCGCACCAACTGACGGCCCGCGGGGCAGGGAAGCCCGCTCACGGCGCTCGATGCATCGAAGGCCCGCTTCCACCCTCTGGTGGACGCGGGCCTTTCTGCGTGTGTCGGCGGCGACCGTCCCTCCCGGCGTGACCGGCACCGCGTCCCGGATCCAGCAAAAAGACTGCGTTTAGAAGATCGCTGTCATTCTGAGTCTGAGGAAGGCGCCACGCAACACCGTATTCACGCTCCAGGGCCAGTGCGCCGACCGAAGAATCTTTATCGGGAACGGGCGCCTCTCGCGCCGAGGCCGACGTAGCCGACAGGACCGTGCGCCCATCGCAGAGATTCTTCGGTCGGCGCACGGGTAAGGGGCGCCTGGGAGGTTCAGAGCGCGCGCCTCCCTCAGAATGACACCGTCCGCTTTAATTTCTCTGCGACAGGCAGTACTCGTGCGCGTCGATGCTGATGGGCGTGAAAAACGCGGCGGGATCACGCAGAATGCGGCAGGACGGAGACACTCTCACAGAAACGGCTGATTGGGGACGATGATTTACGTATAATCTCGTTATTCCCTGCTCAGACCAGCCTTGTTAACGTCTGTTACCTAGTTGGCCTGGACCCATCGGCAATGAGGATCCCATCGAGCAAGTGGGTTAACGCACGTTCGCGCAGCCACTCCATCCGCGCGATGCCTGCCTGGTGCAGCGAGGCCAGCCCGTGGAGCAGCGACCACACGGTCAGGGCGGCCCCCTCGGGGTCTCCCGGCGCGATCACGCCGGCGTCCATGGCCTCGCGCACGCGGTCGCGCAGAAAACGGCTCACGGCGCCACGCTGGCGCTCTACGGGCGATGCCTCGCCGGCATCCGTCGAGGGCTCGAACAGGGCCCGGTACGCCTGCGGCTGGGCGAGGGCGAAGTCGAGGTACGCCATGGCCGTAGCACGCAGTCGCTCCAGCGGGGTAGGGGCCTCCAGGGCGCGGAACAGGTGGCTGCCCAGCAGCCTCGATCCCTCGCCCACCACCTCCTTGAGCAGGGCATCCTTGTCCGCGAAGTGGCGGTACAACGCGGTGGCCGTTACCCCCACGCGCTCCGCGACCGCACGCATGGTCACCGCCTCGGGCCCGCGCTCGAAGTACAGCGCCCGGGCCGCCGCAACAAT
>DASTVC010000160.1:0-22045 GCA_035759295.1 Longimicrobium sp.
GCCCCACGGTAAAGCTGGCGGTAGGCTGCGCATGCAGTGGCCGCAGCAGCGCGAGCGTCAGCGCCAGGGCAAGCGGGCAGGCGCGCGTGGTAAAGCGCATGGAAATTTCCTCCTCAAGGAATGGATCGGATACGGGCACGAACCTCGGAGAGCACCGCGGACATTGGCGTGAACGCGTTCAGGACGTCCCCGCCGCCTACCAGCAGGCCAAGGCCCATTTCGGCGCCATCTACCAGCAGGGCTCCGGAGTCACCGTGAATGGCGGGGATGTTGGTGATGATGCACCGGCCCAGCGCGGGAAATTCCGTCACCTTCGCCAGCGGGATGGTGATGGTGCCGTGCAGGAGCTTGGACGCCGCCCCGAACATGCGGACACCGATGTTGGCGTCCGCCTCTACGTCGATGGGTCGCGCCCCGCGCAGCGTGCCGATCTCGGGAATCACGCGCGTCACGGACCCGGAGTCCACGCTGATCTTGGCGGCGTCGACGCGCGTGCGGGTGCCGAACAGCAGGCGGCCTACCGGCTGCGACCCGGACGAGAAGCGAAGCACCTTGGTGCTGGGCGGAATCCCGGGAAATTCGCTGGGATTGCCCTTGAGCAGATGCATGGACGTCAGCGCCACGGGCCCGCCGCCGTCGCGATCCTCGGCAAAACATCCCAGTGTGCCGCGCATGGTCGTTCCATCTGGCGAGATAACTGAGCCCGGTCCCGCCTTTAGCTGGAACTTCCCCATTTCGACGATGTCGGTCGGCACCATCACGCCGTCCACCTCCAGCGCGGCGGGGATCGCGCGTCGCCGGTCACCCAATTGGTCGGGGGAAAGCTTCTTCTGCACGAGCACCACGACGCAGCGCTCCGGGACCGGCACCCCCGCCCGGCGCCGGTAAGAGATACCCACGCCAACGACGCCTTCCTCCCGCAGCAGCGCGGCTTCGTGCGCCTCCATCGCCTGCTCCGCCGCCCGCCACTGAGGCGGGATGATGATTCCAGGTGTGCGCTTTTCCTCGCTCACCTCACCCGCTCGCTGGCGGGCGCGAGTGAGCCGCTCCCGCGCTCCCGCCATCAGACGAGCGGCCTCGCGGGGCGTGCTCACGCGCTCCATCCGCACGGCGTCGCTTCCCGCCTTTACGAACTCGCGGACCAGTTCCTTCAATTCGCGCGGCGACAGATCTTCACCCGCTTTGCCCAGTGCCTTTCGTACGAGTTGCTCGACACTGTCCTGCTCGGGGCGTTTTCGCGTGCTCACCGCAGTCTCCTCCGACTGTCGTTTTCAGCAGGGTCACGAAAACGTTGGATGGGAGAGGCCTGCAGAATTCCCCAGCGGGATGGACGCGGGCGACAACGCGAAGCCGCCGCACGTTCGATCGACGTGCGGCGGCGGAGAATGCGATGGATGCTGTGGAGCCCTCACGGCGTGTGATGACCGCAGTGCGTGGTCGGGCGGGCTACACCGGCCCGGCCGCCACCTGCTGCAGGTTGCGGCCGTTCTCGGCCAGCCCCGCGTGCACCTTGCGGCTCATGAAGGTGCTGCACAGACCGTTGATCACCAATCCGTGATGGCGCTTGACATGCGTTCGCCCCCGCCGGAATCCCGGCGGGGGCGAACGGCGTTCATGGCGTACCTCCGAGGCCGCTGAGCCTCTTTTGTCAATGCTCTCTGCGTCGAACATCCGCCGACGCCGTCAGCGCGGCAGGGTGCAGGTAAGGCGGGAGAGGGTGGCGGGGTCTTCCTTCTTGCCGCCTTCGCTGCTCAGGTGCACGGAGCCGTCGGGGCCCAGCTCCACCGCCTCGCCCTGTTTCTCGTTCAGCGGCTTGAGGTCGTACGTCAGCGGCTGGCCCAGGCGGCCGCTGGCCAGGTCGCCGGCGCGGTAGAAGGAGAGCGCGGCCAGCGTCCGCAGCACGATCCAGTGCCCGTCGGGCGCCGCCGCGGCGCCGGTGATGCGGTCGCGCCGCCGCACGTCGCTTTCGCTGAGCTCCGCGATGCGCTCCAGCCGCGCGGCGGTGCCGGGCCGCGCCGTACGCGGCAGGCGGTAGAGCGCCACCTGCCCCGTCTCGCCCTTGGTGACGATGTGCACGCCGCCGTCGGGGAGCACGAACATGGCTTCGGCGTCGTGCGGGCCGTCGGGATACTCGGCCAGCAGCGCCTCGGCGGGGCGGGTGTGCGCGTCGCCGGCGGCGGGCTCCGGGACGCGCCACAGGGTAATGCGCGGGCGCGAGGCCTGGTTGTCGCCGATGTCGGCGATGTACAGGCAGCGTCCGCCGCCGGGGCAGGGGCCCGCGGCCACGTCTTCCCAGTCCGTCACCGTTGCGCCCGTCACCCGCACCTGCGCGCGCGCCGTGCCGTCCATGCCCACCAGGTAAAGGATGGGCTGGCCGGAGTCGTTGTGCGTCCACAGCGCGTCGCCGCCGGCGCTCAGGGCCAGGCCGCTGGACTCGTGCACGGTGGCGGGAAGGACGATGCCGGCGGTGTCCGTACGGCACGCGAATGCCGCCGCGCCCGAATCGGCCGGGGCGGGCGCGGCGGCGGCCACCTGCTCCGCGCCGTCGTCGCGCTTGCCGTCACGGTCGCCGTCGCCCGCCCGCGGAGGGATGGCCATGGTAAGGCCGCCGATGATCGCGGTGGCCGCCATCAGCGCCATTCCGGCGCGCATCAATGGAATCTCCTGCACCCATTCCTCCCGAAGTTGTCCGCCGGCTCAACGCATCGCCCGAGACGCACCGCACGTGCCGCCGGTCATCCAGCGGCCGCCACCACTTGCCCGCCCGCCACCACGTACACGCGGTCGCCCGGCGCCACCGGAACGTCGGCCGTGCCCGTGAACTCGCCGAACGCGGGGAGAATGCCCACGCGCGGCCCCAGGTGAAAGCAGGGGAGCCGCTGCCGCTGCCGCCCGGCGCCCCGCAGCGTGACCGACGGGTGGACGTGGCCGGCCAGCACGTAGCACGCGGGTGCCGGCTGCGGATGGTGCGCGTACGCGAACGGCTGCGACTCCAGTGGCCCGTCCACGCAGGTGATCTCCAGCTCGTCGGGCGGGTCGCCGGCGTGCGCGTCGTGGTTGCCCCGCACCAGCGTAAGCGTGAGATGCGGATGCGCCCGCCGCCACCTCACCAGCGCATCCAGCGTCCTGGGTGCCCGCCCGGCTTTGGCGTGGAGAAAGTCGCCCAGGAAGACGATGGACTCCGCGCCCGTCCGCTCCGTGGCGCGCGCCAGGCGGGTGAGGGTCTCCGTCGTCGTCCCGCCCGGCACGGGAAAGCCGTGCGCGCGGAACGCCGCCGCCTTGCCGAAGTGTGGATCCGCCACCAGCAGTGCCCGGTGGGATGGGCGATACGCCGCGTGCTCCGGCAGCAGCACCAGCCGCTCGCCGCACAGCTCGATCTCCAGGTCTCCGTCTGAGCTCACGTCCTGCTCGTCTCGCATCCACAGAAAAAGGTACTCCGCGCCAGAGAGTACCCCGATGTTCGATTCCGTGCCAACAAGAAAAAAGATGGCCTCACGCAGAGTCAGCGGAGTAAGCAGACTTTTCTCGTGCTGATTCCGCGGATCTCTGCCATTCCACAAGGTTCAGGGGTCGGGAGAAAAAACTCTGCTGACTCTGATAACTCTGCGTGAGGCCGATCAGTTACGCTACTTCCCCGTATCCGCATACTTCTCCAGCATGAGTTGCATCCGCCGCACGCGGTCGGCCATCGACTCGCTGCTGACGGCCTCCCGGGTGCGGTCGACGAGGAGCGGAAACGCAAGCGGCGGCGTGCGCTTGGGTTCCGTCAGGGCGACGCGGCCGGCGGCCAGGCGGTCCAGCGTGCGGCCCAGGCGGCTGCTTTCCAGCTGGCGCTCCAGTACCTCGCGGTGCGCCTGGCTCACCAGCAGGTTGCCGGGGTCGTAGCGGGTGAACACGTCGAAGAACAGGCCGCTGCTGGCCTGCAGCTGCCGCGCGCTCTTGCCGGCGTACGGATAGCCCTGGAACACCAGCCCCGCCACCCGCGCGATCTCGCGGAACTGCCGCCGCGCCATCTCGGTGGCGTTCAGCGACGCGGGGACGTCGTCCAGCAGGTTGTGCGGCGCCAGCAGGCCGGCCGCCAGCGCCTCCTCGATGGGCGCTGGATCGGGCGAAAGCAGCTCGAACCCGTAGTCGTTCATCGAAAAGGTGAAGCTGATGGGCTTGAGGCGCGAGATGCGGTACGCGAACAGCGCCGCCAGCCCCTCGTGCACCAGCCGGCCTTCGAAGGGAAAGAAGAACAGGTGGTGCCCCTCGCGCGTCTTTACCCGCTCGATCAGCAGCTCGTCCGCGGCGGGAATGCGCGACCAGCGCGCCTGGATCTCCAGGATGGGGCGGATGGCCTCCATCTCCGGATCCCGGTAGATGCCGCGCGACGCCTCTTCCAGCCGCCCCCGCAGCGACGCCGCCAGCTCGGTGGAAAGCGGCATCCGCGCCCCCATCCACCGGGGGATGGCGCCCTTCGAATTCTTCGCGCGGCGCACCCACGCCACCATGTCGCGCACGCGGACGAACTCCAGCGGCTTACCGGCGAAGATGAACTTGTCCCCCGGGTTCAGCCGCGCGATGAAGCTTTCCTCCACCGAGCCCAGCGCGCCGCCGCCCACGTACTTAACCGTCACCGACGCGTCGCTCACGATGGTGCCGATGGACATGCGGTGCCGCCGCGCGATCTGCTTGTCGCCCACGTGGTAGGTGCCGTCCTCGCTCACCAGCACGCGGCTGAACTCGGGATACGCGCTCAGCGCGTCGCCGCCGCGGGTGACGAAGTCCAGCACCCACTGCCACTCGTCGTCCAGCAGCCCGGCGTAGGCGCGCGTGGTGCGCACCTCCGCCTTGAGCTCATCCGGATAGAAGCCGCCGCCCAGCGCCACCGTCACCACGTGCTGCGCCAGCAGGTCCAGCGGACGCTCCACGGGAAGGCGCGATTCCACGGCGTTCAGGCGCATTCCGTCGCGCGCGGCGGCCACCTCGATCAGCTCCAGCACGTTGGTGGGCACGCAGGTCA
The DNA here is from genome assembly GCA_035759295.1 of Longimicrobium sp. GTDB lineage: Bacteria > Gemmatimonadota > Gemmatimonadetes > Longimicrobiales > Longimicrobiaceae > Longimicrobium. Next base: position 5,006 of record DASTVC010000160.1, read on the forward strand.
CGCGGCTCACGGCGCCGGGCCGGTGGCCGCTGCGGCCTGCGCGCTGCAGCAGCCGCGCAACGCCTTTCGGGCTGCCGATCTGCAGCACCCGGTCGACGGGGGAGAAGTCGACGCCCAGGTCCAGGCTGGACGTGGCGACCACGCAGCGCAGCACGCCGGAGCGCAGTCCGTTCTCCACCCACTCCCGCCGGCCGCGGTCCAGCGAGCCGTGATGGAGGGCGATCTGCCCCGCCCAGTCCGGACGCGCCTCCAGCAGCGCCTGGTACCAGATCTCCGTTTGTGAACGGGTGTTCGTAAATACGATGGCCGTCTCGCCCTCCTCGATCGCCTCCACAACCTGCGGCAGCATCTGCGTTCCCAGGTGGCCGGCCCAGGGAAAGCGCTGGATGGTGGGGGGGATGAGGGCATCCACCACCACCTCCTTGGGCACGTGGCCGCGGATGGTGCGGCCCGTCGGCCGGTCCGGCGCCGTGCCCAGCAGCGCGTCCAGCGCGTCCTGCAGGTTGCCGATGGTGGCCGAGAGGCCCCAGGTGCGCAGCCCCGGCCGCCACGCGCGGAGCCGCGCCAGCGCCAGCTCCGTCTGAACGCCGCGCTTGCTCCCCATCAGCTCGTGCCACTCGTCGATCACCACCGCCTGAAGGTCGGCGAACAACGGCCGCGCGTCGTCGCGCGTAAGGAGCAGGGCCAGGCTTTCCGGCGTGGTGACCAGCGCGGTGGGGAGACGGGTGCGCTGGCGATTGCGCGTGGCGGCGGAGGTGTCGCCCGTGCGCGACTCCAGCGTCCAGGGGAGCCCCAGGTCGGTCAGCGGCGCGCGCAACGCCTCTTCCGTATCCGCCGCCAGCGCGCGCAGCGGGGTGATCCACAGCACCCGCAGCGGCGGTGCCTTGGCGGTGGACGATGCGTCGGGATTCTGCGCCATCCAGTCCAGCAGCGCGCCCAGCCACGCCGCGTAGGTCTTTCCCGTCCCCGTCGCGGCGTGGATCAGCCCGCTTTCCCCCGCCAGGTACGCGCGCCACACGTCGCGCTGAAAGCCGAACGGCTCCCACCCGCGGCTGGCGAACCATGCCTCTGCGGGCGCGAGCGGATCGGCGGCGGGGGGCGCGGCGATGCGGATCATGGGCGCGCACCCCGTGCACTCTCTGTTCCGCGAGAGAGCATGACGGGGACATCCACCGCAAGAAACGCGAAGGACGCGGATGCACGTGCGCTCCGCGTCCTCGATGTCCGCCCCCGTGTACCGTTCCCCGCCCGCCCGTTCACTCCGGCGGATACAGCAGGCGCTGCAGACGCCCGGTCCAGCTGTCCGGATCTACGTCCTCGGTGGTAGGCGCGCGCCACGCGAGCGCGGTCAGTGCCGCGCCCGCGCCCAGGATCAGCAGCGCGTAGGTGGTCGGCTCGGAAGGGTTCACCACGCCGATGAACGCCCAGCCCGCCATCGCGAATCCCGCGTACCCGATCCAGCGGGGGATGGCGCCTCCCCAGCGGCGCGGCGAAGCGGTCTCGCGCGGGATGCGCTCGGGCCGGCGGTGGCGATCCGCCTGCTCCTGGAAGCGGCGGATGAGCTCGCGGGTGGCCAGGCGCGCGGGGCGGTCCGCGATCGTCATCGCCCAGCCGCGCACGCTTTCCACGTGCAGCACCGCCGCGTCCGCTTCGACCGTCACGGAATACTCCGCGATCTCCGTCCACGGGATGCGCGTGACCCACGGCCGGGCATCCAGCGCGTGCCACACCTCCTTCACGATCCCGCCATCGTCCAGCCGGAACTCCGTGCGATGGCGGACGACGTACCGCCGGGCCAGCCAGGCGAGCGCGCCGCACACCCCCGCCGTGGCGAGCGAAAAGGGAAGCCCCTCGCCCAGCGTGGGATTCAGGTAGATCTCGTGTGGCGCGCGCAGGCCTGCGAGGGCGACCATCAGCAGTCCCGCGCTCACCAGCGGCCACCGCCCCGTCGTCGAGCCCTCGAATGCCACGCGCAGCTCGTCGGGAAGCATGGACGCGGCTTCGCGCGACTGCTCGGGGATCAGCGGCGCCGGGGCAGGCTCCTCGTCACCGATCAGCATGGCCGGCGGCCGGGGACGATAGGCGGCAGCTGCGTGCTTTTTCATCGGGAAACCGGTCGATCGAGATGAATTGCGGGCATCCGCCGCCGCCCGCGCATTCTCGTACGGAGTGTAGCCAGGCACTGTTTCGGGGACAGAGCTGCCGGGCCGTTCATCCCTGTGTCTGCTCCATTCGCCAAAAGATCGGGAGTGCGCGGAGCCGCGATCCCCCGCGTCAACTCACGCGGATGCCCAGCACCCGCCGCAGCCATCGGCGCAGCTGCGCGATCAGGCGCCTGGAGTCGCGGTCCGCGACGGCGACGTCGAAGTCGTCCAGCGTCCACCACAGGCGCGCACCGAGCAAGATCAGGCTCAGCACGGCGAACCCGGCCATCTTTTGCGCGTACGATGGATCCAGGAACGTCTCCACGGCCGAGTTGACCGTGATCAGGGCGAACAGCGTCAGGCAGCCGGCCAGAATCGGAGGCTGTTCTCCCGTGACGTCGGGGAACGGTGCCCCCTTCCGCCGGGGCGAGGGCTCAGCGGCGCGCGGATAGCGATCCGCCTGCTCCACAAAGCGCCGGATGAGCTCGCGCGTGGACAGGCGCGGCGGGCGGTCCTCCAGCGTGAGCGTGTAGCCGCGGGCGCTCACAACGCGCAGGAACGCCTTTTCGTAGTCCACCGAAACGGTGTAGTCCGCGATCTCCGTCCACGGGACGTGCGTGACCCGTGGGGCGCCGACGACAAGAGGCGTCACCTCCACCGTGATCCCGTCATCCACCAGGCGAAACTCCCTGCGGCGGCGTACCAGGTCCCGGTGTAGCAGCCAGGCCACGAACAGCCAGGGGCCGCCGATGAGCAGGACCTGCCCGTCCAGGTTGTACATCCCCCCCCGTTGCGTACAACTCGAGGGTCAGGCCCCCCAGCACGCCCGCGGCGATGAACAACAAGCGGCTCGTGCTGCTGCCTTCGATCACCACGCGCAGGTCGTCCGGGAGCATGGCCGCCGGCGTCAGCGCCGGCAACGACGTGGCCAGCTCGTCGCCCACGAACGTGGCGGTCGGACGATCACGGTCCGGAGGCAGCGCGTGCTTCTTCTTCATTGAAGGCGAGGGGATCGAATGGGAATTCGATGGATGCCCGCCTGTCCGCCGCCGGTGGTGCGGCGGACAGGCGCGGCTGCCTTGCGGGGCCCCACCAGCCAGCGGGCCTGCGCGGTGGCCACCACGTCGCCGGCCGCGTCGCGGATGTCGGTGGTGACGGTGAGCTCGCGCTCCTCGTTTTTCCGTACCTCAGCGTGAAGCACGGTTCCCCGCGTCAGCCCACGCGGATGCCCATCACCCGCCGCAGCCACCTGCGCAGCCGCGCGACGAGCCGGTTCGATTCCGCGTCGCTCCCGGCGATCTCCGGGTCGTCCAGATCGAACCAGAATGCGACCCCGGTCACGATCAGGCCCACCACGGCGATCACGGTCACCTTCTGCGCGAGCGATGGGTCTAGGAAGGTCTCTACGGTCGAGGTGAGCATGATGATAGCGAACCAGGTCACGCAGCCCCTATCCGCGCGCTCCCGCTCTCCCGTGACGTCGGGGAGCGGCGAGCCTTCCTTGCGAGGCCTGGCGACCGCGCGCGGATGGAGCTCGGCCTGCTCGACGAAGCGGCGGATGAACTCGCGCGTAGACGGGCGCGGCGGGCGGTCGAGCAGCGTGACGGTGTAGCCGTGGACGCTCTCCACGCGCAGGAACGCCTTGTCGCCGTCCGCCGCGACGGTGTAGTCGGTGGTCTCCGTCCAGGGAACGTGCGTAACGCGCAGCGGGCCGCCCGCAAGAGGCGTTACCTCTACCGTAAGCCCGTCGTCGCCCAGGCGGAACTCCCTGTGGCGGCGCACCAGGTGCCGGTGCACCAGCCAGGCGAGCACGCCGACCCCGACGACGACGAACGCGTAGTCGGTGACCTCCGCGCTGCCGTCGGAAGAGATCCAGTCCACCCCGATCATCCCCAGGATCACCGCCGCCAGCAGCCCCACGGTGATAAGCAGCAGGCGGCCGGCGCTCGTGCCTTCGATGACGACGCGCAGGTCATCCGGGAGCATGGCCGCGGCCGCCGGCGTCTGCGCCGGCAACGACGTGGCCAACTCGTCGCCCACGAACATGGCGGGCGGTAGGTCACGGTCCGGAGGGGGAGCGTGCTTCTTCTTCATCGAAGGCGAACGGATCGAAAGGGATTTCGATGGATGAAGGCCCGCCTGTCCGCCGCCGGTGGTGCGGCGGACAGGCGGGGCTACTTGCGGGGGCCCACCAGCCAGCGGGCCTGCGCGGTGGCCACCACGTCGCCGGCCGCGTCGCGGATGTCGGTGGTGACGGTGATCTCGCGCTCCTCGTTGCTCTCCAGCACCGGCGCGGTGGCCTCGGCGGTCAGCGTGCCGCGCGCCTTCTTGGTGTAGTCGATGGACAGGCCCTTGAGGATGGAGCGCGCGTCGGGCCGCATGGCGAAGTTCAGCGCCAGGCCGGTGGAAAGCTCGGCCATGTTCATCAGCGCGATCGCGTGGATGCTGCGCAGGTGGTTGCGCACCCTGCGCCGGTCCCGCATGGTCACGCGCGAGTAGCCGGGGCGCAGCTCCTCGATGCGCGCGCCAATGGTGCCGGAGTACGGCACCAGGCGCCCCAGCAGAAAGCTGAACATCGCCTTGCCGCCCGGACGGCCGCTCCACTTTTCCCACTCCTGCCGGATCACTGCCTCGGGGCTGCTCGCCATCGTTGGTTCCGCTGTTCGGCTGGGGATCGGGTGCTCCGCGGGGTGCGGCGCCAGAAGTACAGGTTACAGGGGACAGGTTACAGGGGACAGGGGACAGGGGGAATGCGATGGAGCCCATGACGCCACACACCCTATCCGTGCCATTTCGAAGGAGGCGCCGCACCGGAATCCTCTTTCATTCCACACGTTGGCGCCGACTGAGAAATCTACTGTCGGATGCTCGTAACCGTTCGTCGCGCTCCCCGGCCCGCGGAATCGTTTCCAATCCGCGGGTACCACCAGACCCGCCCACCCACGCGGCGTTGACTTCCTGAGGGAGCGCCGCGCGGAACCCCAACCCACACAACCGCATGCGCGCGACCGAAGGACCTCCTCTCCGCCGCGGTGGGGCCAGCCGTCGAGCGCAGGGGCCGGCCTCGCGGTTGTGCCGGCGAGATCCTTCGGTCGGCGCCACGGTACGTTGTGTCAGCGGAGTGCGGCGCGGCGCCTCCCTCAGGAAATCATTGCGGGTCAATGACTTGGCAATATTCCCCCAGGCATGCAATCGCCATCGCAATACGGAATGACGGGAGCGAACATGCGCCTTGGTCACATCACCAGACCCGCTTCGCGGCACGAAGTTCTTGCCATCGGGACGCAATGGGTGCAATATTGCGCCCCGCTACCTGATTCAATCCGTCAAACCCTTGCCAACTCCGTTCGGACGCCGCCTTTCCATGGCGTTCGCCGCAAAGACCTGATTCGCGGAACGGTGCCATGATCGCACTTCCCATGCACCACGCCCGCCTGGGTGTGATGGCGCTCGCCCTGCTGGCGCTTCCCGGCTGCACCATCGCCATCGGCGCGCCGCCGGAGCACGCGGCCGCCGCCAGCTCGCCGCGCCCACGCCGCGAGCGCCCGCGCGACGAGATCGTGATCCGCGCCAATCGCCCGCCCGCCGCCGCCGAAGAAGCGGCGGACGAGGCGGTGCTGGAGCCGGGCGAGCTTGCCCCCGGCGCCACGCTGCTGATCCCCGTGCGCGGCATTCGCCCCGACCAGCTGCGTGATTCGTACGCGGACGCGCGCAGCGGCGGGCGGGTGCACAACGCCATCGACATCATGGCGCCGGGGGGAACGCCGGTGCTGGCCGCGGCGGACGGCACCATCCACCGGCTGCGCACGGGTGGGCTGGGCGGCGTGACCATCTACCAGATCGGCACGGACGGGCGCACCATGTACTACTACGCCCACCTGCAGCGCTACGCCGCCGGCATTCGCGACGGCACCCCCGTGCGTCGCGGACAGGTGATCGCCTACGTGGGCGACACGGGGAACGCGGGAGCCGGCAACTACCACCTGCACTTCTCCGTCGGCCGGCTGAGCGACCCGACGCGCTACTGGGACAGCGACAACGTGAATCCGTATCCGCTGCTGGCCGGGGAGTACGCTCGCACCGCGTCGTCCACCCGGGACCGCCGCTGATTCGTGTAATGGTGTGAGGGTGTGATGGTGTGATGGTGGAAGAGGCCCGTCTCCAGCGTTGGAGGCGGGCCTTTGTTCTGCTGAATCCCGCGGGGTTGGTTTGCGTCGGGGCGTCCGCTACCTTCCCCGGCCGGTCGACGTTCCGGAGCCCACGGACAAGGAAGCATGGCCACGCACGCCGGTGTGATCCCCCCTCCCCCGCTCACGCCCTTCCAGCGGATCCTTTCGCCCTTCGCGCGGTTCCTGCGCACGGAGTCGGCGGGGGGCATCGTGCTGATCGCCGCGACGCTCGTCGCCATCGTCTGGGCCAACTCGCCGTGGAGCGGGAGCTACCACCACCTGTGGGAGACGGTCGTCACCATCGGCGCGGGGCGGTACGCGCTCTCGTATCCCCTGCACTACTGGATCAACGACGGCCTGATGGCCGTGTTCTTCTTTCTGGTCGGGCTGGAGATCAAGCGCGAATTCCTGGTCGGCGAGCTCGCGTCCGTGCGCCGCGCCGCGCTGCCCATCGCGGCGGCGCTGGGGGGGATGATCGTTCCCGCCATCCTGTACGCGCTGCTGAACGTGGGCGGGCCAGGGGAGCCGGGATGGGGGACGCCCATGGCGACGGACATCGCCTTTGCGCTGGGCGTGCTGGCGCTGCTGGGGCCGCGCATCCCCCTGTCGCTCAAGGTGTTCCTGGCCGCGCTGGCCATCGTGGACGACCTGGGCGCCGTGCTGGTGATCGCCGTGTTCTACACCGACCAGATCGCGTGGGGGGCGCTGGGGGTGGGGATGGCGGTGCTGGCGGCGCTCATCGTCGCGGGACGGCTGCAGGCGCGAACGCCCATCGTCTACGTGGTGCTGGGGGTGATCCTGTGGCTGGCGTTCCTCAAGAGCGGGGTGCACGCCACGGTGGCCGGCGTGCTGCTGGCGATGACGATCCCCGCGCGCACGCGCATCGACACGCAGGAGTTCCTGGATCGCGGGCGCCGCATCCTGGACTACTTCGACGAGGCGGGTAAGGAAGGATCCGACGTCCTGACCAACCGCGACCAGCAGGCAGCCATCCAGGAAATGGAGAATGCGTGCGAGGCCGCGCAGGCCCCGCTGCAGCGCATCGAGCACGAGCTGCACGCGCCGGTGGCGTTCGTCATCATCCCCCTGTTCGCGCTGGCCAACGCGGGGGTGCACCTGGGCGGCAACCTGGGCGAGGCGCTCACCAACCGCGTGGCGCTGGGCATCATCCTGGGGCTGGTGATCGGCAAGCCCATCGGAATCACCCTGTTCGCCTGGCTGGCGGTGAAGTCGAACCTGGCCGCGCTGCCTGCGGGGACCACGTGGCGCGCCATCCGCGGGGTAAGCCTGCTGGGCGGCATCGGCTTCACCATGTCGCTGTTCATCGCCGGCCTGGCGTTCCCCGGCGCGCCGCAGCTGAACGAAGACGCCAAGATCGGCATCTTCGCCGCGTCGCTGGTGGCGGCCATCACGGGGCTGCTGGTGCTGCGCAGGCTGCGGCCGGTGGACGAGGCCGCGCGCGAGGCGGAGGGATAGAACACGACGAAGCCCGTCGGATCGTGATCCGGCGGGCTTCATCCGTGTGCGCAAGCGGCTACTCGCTCACCCCAGGTACTGCTGCTTTCTCGTTCTCATCCGTGCCCACCCGGAGGACGCCTTGGGAGCATTTGAGGTGGGGGTCAAATCGGCTTTCTCGAACGGTCCAGCGTTTTCGTACCACCGTGTGTACCGCCGGAACCCTGGCGGTGTTGCGCGCGGTGGATTAGAAGAACATGAATCCTGCCGCGCACCGTGTCATACGCGCGTGCCCGGGGGAAGTTTCACCGCCCGACGCGTACACCCCATCCGATGCGTTCCACCCCCAAAAGGTTGCAACCGCGATGACCCGTACCCGAGCCCCGAAGGACGAGCTGCGCGCCATTCCCGGCGTGGGCGTGAGCATCGCGCAGGACCTGCGCAACCTGGGGATCTCGCGCGTGGAGCAGCTGCGCGGCGCGGACCCGCAGGCCCTGTACGACCGCCTGTGCGAGCAGATGGGCATGCACGTAGACCGCTGCATGCTGTACGTGTTCCGCTGCGCCGTCTACTACGCCTCGGAGTTCCCGCACGATCCCGCGCTGCTGCAGTGGTGGGCGTGGAAGGATGGCGGCACCGCGTACCAGGAAAAACGCTGATGCTGATCGACGACCACCTGCCGCAGGCGGACTTCGCGGAGCGCCACGCGCTGCGGGTGCACGCCCCGCCCGCGCGCGCCTGGGCCGCCGCGCGCCGGCTGGACCTGAGCGGGTCCCTCGTCGTCCAGGCGCTGTTCGCCCTGCGCTCGCTCCCCGCCCTGTTCAGCGGCAAGGGGCCGCGGCGGGGAGGGGGATTGGGGACCACGATGGACCGGCTGCTGCGCAACGGCTTCGTGCTGCTGGACGAGCGGCCGCCGCACGAGTTCGTCCTGGGCCTCGTGGGCCGGTTCTGGACGCCGACGGGAGGTATCGAGCGCATCGATCCGGCGGAGTTCGGGGTGTTCGACAAGCCGGGAATGGCGGTGGCGGCGTGGAATTTCACCATCCTGCCCACGGACGAGGGCTCGCTCATCGCCACGGAAACGCGCGTGCGCTGCACCGACGACGCCGCGCGCCGCTCGTTCGGCCGCTACTGGCGCGTGGTAAAGCCGTTCAGCGGCCTGATCCGCATGGAAGCCCTGCGCGCCATCCGCCGCACCGCCGAGTCTTCGAACGACTAAAACATAGGCCTCACGCAGAGTTAGCAGAGTTAGCGGAGTTGTCTCCTGCCGCCCACATGCCTCGTCCCATCCCCCTTCATAAGATGGAGTGGCACGTCGTGGGGTGACTGCACACCGGAGCCTGTACTCTGCTAACTCCGCTAACTCTGCGTGAGGCATTCTTTTGTTGGTTACACAGGAGGCGGGATGAGATTGCGCGGAAAGACGGCGCTGGTGACGGGCGCGGCGCGGGGGATTGGCGCGGCGGCGGCGCGGATGCTGGCGGCGGAGGGCGCGCGGGTGATGCTGACGGACCTGCGCGACGATGAGGGAGCGGCCGTGGCGCGAGAGATCGGCGAGGCGGCGGCCTACCGCCGGCTGGACGTTCGCGAAGAGGCGGACTGGACGGCCGCGATGGACGACGTGCGAGCGCGCTGGGGCGGGCTGGACGTGCTGGTGAACAACGCCGGCGTCACCGGCTTCGAGGACGGCGTGGTGGCGCACGACCCGGAGCACGCGTCGCTCGATGACTGGCGCGCGGTGCACCGCACGAACCTGGACGGCGTGTTCCTGGGGTGCAAGCACGGCGTCCGGATGATGCGGGCGCACGGCGCGGGGTCCATCGTCAACGTGTCGTCGCGGTCGGGGATCGTGGGGATTCCCGCGGCGGCGGCGTACGCGTCCAGCAAGGCGGGGGTGCGCAACCACACCAAGACGGTGGCGCTGTGGTGCGCGCAGCAGGGGCTGCGCATCCGCTGCAACTCCATCCACCCCGCCGCCATCCTGACCCCCATGTGGGAGCCCATGCTGGGCGACGGCCCCGACCGCCAGGCGCGCATGGACGCGCTGACCGCCGACACCCCGCTGCGCCGCTTCGGCACGGCGGACGAGGTGGCGGCGGCCATCGTATACCTGGCCTCGGACGAGTCGGCGTACATGACGGGCTCGGAGCTGCACCTGGACGGCGGCATCCTGGCCGGCTCCGCCGCCTCCCCCGAGCGCTGATAACTGAATCCACAAGAGACTGCGTCCAGAAGACCGCTGTCATTCTGAGAGGGTGTTGCTAAACCTTACGGCTCCCACCGGAGGCACACTGTCATCCTGAGGGAGCGCACGCCCGTAACTTTCATAACCACAGAAGCTTGCGCGCGACCGAAGGATCTTTGTCGGGTCTCGCGAAGCCCAGCCCTCGGGATCCGTTCAAGTCACTCAGTCACGCAGACAAGGTCCTTCAGTCGGCGCCAACCCTTTGCCTGAAAGTAGTTTGCGGAGCGGCGCCTCCCTCAGGAAGTCAACGCTTGTGGACGGTTTGGCAACACCCTCTGAGGAAGGCGCCGCTCCAAACCGTCTTCACACTCCAGGGCCTGTGCGGGTGGGAAGAACGGAGCGCGCGCCTCCCTCAGAATGACACCGTCCGCTTTTTCTTTGTGCTCTATTTCCTGATTCCGTACGACGCACATCGGCGCACGCAAAGACACGGAGGCGCGGAGAAGAATCGTCTTCTCCGCGCCTCCGTTCATCCGCGTGCGTCCGGCGGATCAGTACGCGCTGGGCACGCCGCGCTGCTGCGCCGGGCGCGGGGGCTCGTTGCGCCGCATGAGCCCCTCGATGTCGCCCATCATGGTGCCGTCGCCGGGCTCGCTGCCGGCGAACAGACCCTCGTTGCTGCCGCCCGCCTGGCTCGCCGGCCTGTACAGGTTCATCCAGCGGTCGAACGACTCGCAGGCGCCCATCAGCGCGTAGAAGGTGCGCCCGCGCTTGTCGCCCTTGCCAAAGATCAGGTCCAAGGCGAACAGGATGGTCGCGAACGGGATCACCACGACGTCCTTGAGCCCGTCGATGAACGTCTTGAGCTGAAAGATCAGGAAGTCGCGGATCAGCACCCGCGGGGGCGTACCTTCGGGAATGTGGGTCGGCATCGGGCGTCTCCAGCGGTCGGCGTTCTACGGACGGAGCGGTGTACGGGGCGGGACGTGCGCGGGTTTCACTTCTGCGGCAAAGGCCGGGCGCGGCGCGGCCATCCCTATAATCTCTCTACATTTCCCATCTCAGGCAACGCTCTTGGCACCGCACCCGAAAAGCGCGCGGAGCGGACGCTGGCCCGGCGCTTGCCTGATTCGACGGGATGTACGGAGTGTGCGCATCTGCACAAGCTGTGTCTCAGGTTGTATTTGCGAGGCGCGGGCGGGGTCGGGACAACGGGGTCGGGCGAAATGTCGAGCAACACACTGCGGAACAACGGGCTGTCCATCACCTGGATCGTGCTGTCGGTGGTGTTCCTGGGCGCGCAGGCACTGACGGGCTACCGGGTCTACAACAGTGAGCAGCAGCAGCACGGGGAGCAGACCGTGGCGTTCGGCTCGTATCTGGGCACGGGGCACTTTGGCGAGGCGGTGTTCGAGAACTGGGAGAGCGAGTTTCTGCAGATGGGGATGTTCGTCATCCTTACCGCCTTCATGTTCCAGAAGGGCGCGGCGGAGAGCAAGGATCCGGAAAAGGACCACGAGCCGGTGGACGAAGACCCCCGCAAGCACCGCGACGATCCCGATGCGCCGGGACCCGTGCGCCGGGGCGGGCTGGCGCTCAAGCTGTACCAGAACTCGCTGTCCATCACCCTGATGCTGCTGTTCCTGGCTTCGTTCGCGCTGCACGCGGTGACGGGTTCGCGGGAGTACAGCGCGGAGCAGACGCAGCACGGCGAAGCGGCCGTGGGGGTGATGGGCTACCTGGGCAGCTCGCAGTTCTGGTTCGAGTCGTTTCAGAACTGGCAGAGCGAGTTCATGTCGGTGGCCATGCTCACACTGCTTTCCATCTGGCTTCGCCAGCGCGGCTCCCCCGAGTCCAAGCCCGTCCACAAACCCCACGCGGAGACGGGGACCGACTGAGATTTGGGTCTGGAGAAGAATCTTGTGTATTAGTAAACGGGAGCCATTTCCGAGGTGCTTAGCCTTTGTAACCAACAGCGGAAAGTAGCTTATTTACCTGCTTTATCACAATAGGGTCTGGAGTCGGCGCTGCATCAATGTGGGCAAAGAGTACGTTTTGAATTGTGGACGTTGGAAACCAATAAACTGGTAGTTGTTCGTCTACCCCTTGAAGAGGCACCAAGAACGAAGCATCCCGGAGTTCTTCAATTGCGGGTCCAAGGCGAGAACGGTGTAAACGCTGATACTGTTCCGAAGTAAGATGCACTCGCCGGAGCGCGAAAAGCAGAGCCACCGCTTCGGGCGATAAATCCCGCAGCATATTGTTTAGAGACTTAGGCTGATAGGAAGCACCTCGTGCTGTCACTTTCGTCAGACGAGACTCGAAATCGCTGACGATTCGTGCAATGCGTGCTTCTTGGTCGCGTAGCATCCGGGCAATCTCTCCTCGGAGTTCGCTTCCAAGCCCTGCGGCAACAGGAGCAACTGCTTCCTGCACGCTCTGGTTTGTAGCCCGGAGGCCAATTTCGTCCATCGCCCGCCGCATACGAGTACACGCCGGACCTAAAGCGGCAACCAAGTTTTTGTCTCGACGATGGGCATCGTACGTTGCGGGTGTGACGCCAAGCAAATCAGAAGGTAGGTGCAGATCGGCAGACGCTCGAGGAGTCACGATGAAGGAACGATCGGGACCTAGTTTACCTAGGAACATCCCGAGTTCGAACACGACGTTGTCGCGTACCACTGGCGATTCTTGATTACGAATCCTTGCAACGTCATCGGGTGCAAACACAAACACAGCGAAATCGAAGGTTTCGATCAAGTTGTGCAGCGACTGGAGCGCCGTGCGAGTTAGCACAAAAAGTCCCTGTGACCACACAGTGACTTCTGCACTGAATTCCAAATTTTCTTGGACAGCATACGCGACGTCCAAGCTCTCTGCCGAGGATCCTACGAACACGAGAGGCCGCTCAGAGTTTGTCATCTGTGTGGTCGCTACCTAACTGGTGAAAGCACACAGTCCGTATAGATGTCTATGGCAACGGATGCCAGGCAGAGTGGCTTCCGTCGGACCTGTGTGCCCCAATTTGTTTGTTACTGCTGGATGTCGATGATCAGGCGCGTGGGGTTCTGGAGCTCGGTGACGCGGTACTGGTTGGGGCGGGCGACGCCCAGCACGATCTCCACCACGCCCTCGTAGTCGCAGGCGAACTCGATCTCCTTGACGACGGGCATCTGCAGGCGGCGCTCGCGGTCGCGGACGGTGGCCTGTCCCTCGTCGGTGTGCGCCTGCGTGCCGCGCAGGGTGATGACGAGCCGCGCCTCACCCGCCACGGGAACGGGGTCGCCGCTGCCGCAGTGGCTGACGTGGCCGTCCACGTACTCCACGCGGTAGCCGGGCACGCTGCTCCCCAGGAACTCCAGCACCACGCGGTCGAAGCCCTGGTTCACCCCCACGCGCACGTCGCGCAGCGTAACGGGGCGCGGCACCGTGCGCACCTGGTCGCGCACGCCGGCGCTCCACCCCTGCTGCGTCGCGGGATCCACCGCCGGCTGCGTGGCGGGGCGGACGGTATCCACCGGTGCGCCCGGGGTGGCGGCGGGCGTGGCGCCGGGCGCGGCGGAATCCGCCAGCACGAACGCGGGAACGCGGCCGGTGGGCTGGCCCGACGCGGTGGTGTCGCCCTCCAGCGAATCGGCGCCGGCTTCCTGGGCGCGGCGGCGCTCGGTGGCGTCGCGCAGCTCGCCGCCCTGCTCTCCGCAGGCGGCCAGCGCGGCGGCCATCGTCATCATCCCCAACCAGCGGCGTGCCGTCATCATCCACCCACTCCCTGTGGCAGGCGGGGGGCGATTCGCGCGCCCCCCGCGTACACGTTGAACCCCGGATCCCGCACGAACCCCGCGAGCGTCATCCCCGCCTGCTCCGCCAGCCCCACGGCCAGGCTGCTGGGGGCAGATACGCCGGCCAGCACCGGCACCCCGGCGCGCGCCGCCTTCTGCACCAGCTCGAAGCTCGTCCGCCCGCTCACCAGCACGATCGATTCCGACATCGGCACCTCACCCGCCAGCAGCGCCGATCCCACCAGCTTGTCCATTGCGTTGTGGCGCCCCACGTCCTCGCGAATGCGCACCAGTGCGCCCTCGGCCGTGAACTGCGCGGCCGCGTGCAATCCACCCGTCCGCTGGAACCCGGGCTGCGCCGCCCGCAGCGTCTGCGGCAGGAGGATGAGGACGGCCGGATCCACCTCCAGCGCGCTCTCGATCCGCGCGCACGCCGGCCCCATCACCGCCTCGATGGATGCCTTGCCGCACACGCCGCAGCTGCTGGTCGCGTAGAAGTTGCGCGACAGGGCGGCGGGATCGAAAGGGGCGCCGGGGGCCAGGCGCACGTTGACGACGTTGTACTGCTGCTCGGCGTCCGTACAGTAGCGGATGGATGCGATGGATTCCGCGCCGCCGATCAGCCCCTCGCCGTACAGGAACCCCGCCGCAAGCTCGAAGTCCGCCCCCGGCGTCCGCATGGTCACCGACACGCGGTGCGCCGCTTCGTCCACCGGCCGATCCGCGTCCTCCGCGCGGATGATGCGGATCTCCAGCGGCTCCTCCACCGCCAGCTGGTCGTCGCGGGTGCGGATGGCGGCGCCGTCGTCGGTGACGGTGACGCGCTGAATGCGGCGCCGTGACGTGCTTCCGGGGCGCACGGGCTAGACCGGGGCGCCGGTAAGGTGCTCCGCCTGCGCGTGGGCGTCGCGGTAGACCAGCCGCTCGTCCGCGCCGACGACGTCCACCGCGCTGGTCGCGGGCTCTACCGTGACGGGAATCATCTTGCTCGACGGCGTGTTGCTCCCCTTCGCGCGGCTGCCGATGGGGACGAGGACGTTGGCCTCGGGAAAGTACGCGGCGGCGCACCCGCGCGGCACGTCATGGGCGACGGCGCGAAAGCGGGGGGCGATGCGCTCGCGGCCGTCCGCGCCGTGGCTGCGCACGTCGATCCAGTCGCCGGGCTTCAACCCGCGCTCGGCCAGGTCGTCCGGGTGCATCAGCACCACGCGGCGCGCCTGCTTTATGCCGCGGTAGCGGTCGTCCAGGCCGTAGATGGTGGTGTTGAACTGGTCGTGCGAGCGGATGGTGAACAGCCGCAGCTGCCCCTCGCCCAGCTGGATGTCCGGCGTGGGGACGACGACGAAGTTGGCGCGGCCGGTCTGCGTGTTCCACTCGCGGTGCGCGGCGGCGTTGC
The DNA here is from genome assembly GCA_035759295.1 of Longimicrobium sp. Lineage (GTDB taxonomy): Bacteria > Gemmatimonadota > Gemmatimonadetes > Longimicrobiales > Longimicrobiaceae > Longimicrobium. The sequence goes on from DASTVC010000160.1 coordinate 20,134, forward strand.
GCAGGACGAAGCCGCCGGGCTCGCGCACGCGCCGGTTGTACGCGTCGAAGCCCGGCACCACGCGCTCCACGCGGTCGCGGATGCGGTCGTAGTCCGCCGCGAGCGCGTCCCAATCCACACCGCCGCCGTCCGGCAGCGCCGCCTTCGCCAGTCCGCAGACGATGGCGACCTCGCTCTTCAGGTGCGGTGACGCCGGCTTGTTGCGGCCCTGCGAGACGTGGACGACGGACATCGAGTCCTCCACCGTCACGAACTGCGGGCCGGCCGCCTGCCGGTCGATCTCCGTCCGCCCCAGGCACGGCCAGATCATCACCTCGCGCCCGCTGGTGACGTGGGTGCGATTCAGCTTCGTCGTCACGTGGACGGCGAGGTCGACGGACTTCAATCCATCCGCCACCATGGCCGTGTCGGGCGACGCGCTGAGAAAGTTGCCGCCGATGGACATGAAGAAGCGGATGCGCCCCGCCGCCATGGCCTCGATGGCGTGGACCACGTCCAGCCCCGTCTCGCGCGGCGCGGAGAAGCCGAACTCCGCCTCCATCCGGTCCACCCACTCCGGCGGACGGTAGTTGATGCCCACGGTGCGGTCGCCCTGCACGTTGCTGTGGCCGCGCACGGGGCATGGGCCGGCGCCGGGGCGGCCCACGTTGCCGCGCAGCAGCAGGAGGTTGCTGCACGCGATGATGTTGTCCACCGCGTTCTCGTGCTGCGTAAGCCCCATCGCCCAGCACAGGATGGTGGCGCGCGAGCGGATGTAGACGTCGGACGCGGCGCGGATCTCGTTCTGCGTAAGCCCGCTCTGCTCCGTGATCTGGGTCCACTCCGTCGTGTCCAGGTCCTCGACCAGCGCCTCGTATCCCGTGCAGTGCGCGCGGATGAAGCCGTGGTCGATCACCCGCCCCCGGTCGCGGCGTTCGGCCTCCAGCAGCTGCTTCATGATCCCCTTGAGCACCGCCACGTCGCTGCCGGGCTTTGCCTGCAGGTAGACGGTGGCGATCTCCGTCCCCCGGTTCAGCAGGGTGGGCACGACTTCCTGGGGATGGATGAAGCTGGCCAGCGCCCGCTCATAGAGTGGGTTGATCACGACGATCTCCGCGCCGCGGCGGCGGGCCGCCTGCAGCACCGTCATCATCCGAGGATGGTTGGTCCCGGGGTTCTGCCCGATGATGAAGATGGCGTCGGCCTTCTCGAAATCCTCCAGCTGCACCGCGCCCTTGCCGATGCCCATGGTCTGCTTGAGACCCACGCCGCTGGACTCGTGGCAGAGGTTGGAGCAGTCGGGAAAGTTGTTGGTGCCGTACATCCGCCCGAACAGCTGGTACAGGAAGGCGGCCTCGTTGGAGGTGCGCCCCGACGTGTAGAACGCCGCGTCGTCCGGGCTCGGCAGATCGCGGAGAAAGCCGCCCGCCTTCGCGAACGCCTCGTCCCACCCGATGGGCTCGAAGTGGCGCTTTCCCTCGCGCAGGATGACGGGCTGGGCCACGCGGCCCTGCTGCTCCAGCCAGTAGTCGCTCTGCGCCGCCAGCTCGTCCACGCTGTGTTTCGCGAAGAACTCGGGGGTGACGCGCTTGCCCGTGGCCTCGGCCGCGACGGCCTTTGCGCCGTTCTCGCAGAACTCGAAGTGCGACCGCTCGCCTGGATCGTGCGAGTCGGGCCAGGCGCAGCCGGGGCAGTCGATGCCGCCGTCCTGGTTCAGCACGCGCAGCGCGCTCACGCCGTGGACGACGGCCTTTTCGTGCGTGAGCTGGCGGACGGTGCTCAGGAGGGCGGCCATGCCGCCGGCGGGCTTGTCGCCGGGGTCGGTGTGCGGCTGCGGGCCGGGCTTGCTGGACATCTTTCGATACTCAGGGAATGCGTAAACGCTTGCGATGGAAGGTGTGTGGGCGGGGGGAGCGGGGCAAGGGGGCGGGTG
>DASTVC010000161.1:0-3911 GCA_035759295.1 Longimicrobium sp.
AGAATCTGCCGAAACGATCCAGCCGTCATCCTCCACCGATCCGGCGGAGGAGATTTTGGGTGCGTACGAGGCGTATCTCGACGCGTTCCTGGACGTCACGCGGCGCGCGGAGGGGCGGTTCCTGCGGCGCCAGTGGGCGGATGGGCAGCAGGACGCGCGCGAACGGCTCACGCTGTACGCCGCCGCCATTGACCGCGCGGTGGAGGCGCTGCTTGGGCGGATCGCGCGGCCGGAGGGGGAGGAGGACGCGGCGTTCAAGACGCGTTTTCAGCGGCTGGTGCTGGGGCGCGGCGATGCGGAGGTGGCGGGCACCTTCTTCAACTCCGTGGTGCGGCGGGTGCTGGGGACGCGCGGCGTGGACGCGCGGACGGAGTTCACCGCCGAGGCCATCGACCCGCGCCGCGAGGGACGCGACGAACCGCTGCACCACGCCATCCCCGCGCACGGGGTGGATGCGGCGCTGTTCCTCGAGCTCTTCCGCGCGACGGGGATGCTGGACGCGTTCGCCGACGCGGAGGCAGACGCCGCGTTGTGCGCAGAGGCCGCGCGCGAGCAGTTGGGGGATGAGGCGGAGGAGGTGCGCGCGGCGGAGGCGCTGCCGTTCCTGTTCTATCGCAACAAGGCTGCGTACCTGGTGGCGCGCGTGCGGCTGGCGTCGGACCAGGTGCAGCCGCTGGTGGTGCCGCTGGAGAATCGGCGCGAAGGGGTGCGGCCGGACGCCGTGCTCACCGACCCGGACGAGGTGCACCGCGTGTTCAGCTTCGCGCGCTCGTACTTTCACGCCGACACGGCGCGTCCGCGCGACACCGTTGCCTTCCTGCGCACGCTGATGCCGGCCAAGCCGGTGCACGAGCTGTACACCTCCATCGGCCACAACCGCCACGGCAAGACGGAGCTGTACCGCGAGCTGTCGGCTCGGCTTACAGACGGCGACGCGCGGTTCGAGCGGGCCGAGGGGGTGCGGGGGCTGGTGATGATCGTCTTCGCGTTTCCCGGCTACGGCGTGGTATTCAAGGTCATCCGCGACGTGTTCGGCGCGCCCAAGGACGTGGATCGCGAGCAGGTGATGGAGAAGTACCGCCTGGTGTTCGCGCGCGACCGCGTGGGGCGGCTGGCGGACGCGCAGGAGTTCGAGCACCTGCAGTTTCCGCGCGACCGCTTCGATCCCGACCTGCTGGACGAGCTGCTGACCCGCGCCCGCGCCACCGTGGTCGAGGAGGGCGACCGCATCGTCATCCATCACCTGTACACCGAGCGCCGGCTGCGCCCGCTGGACATCTACCTGCGCGAAAGCCCGCCGGAAGCGGCCGAGGCGGCGGTGATCGAGTACGGCAACGCCATCCGCGACCTGGCGTGCGCCAACATCTTTCCCGGCGACCTGCTGCTGAAGAACTTCGGCGTGTCGCGGCACGGGCGCGTGATCTTCTACGACTACGACGAGCTGGCGCTGCTCACCGACGTACGCTTTCGCGCGCTCCCCGTTGCGCGCAACGACGACGAGGAGATGAGCGCCGAACCGTTCTTTTCGGTGGATGAGAAGGACGTGTTTCCCGAGCAGTGGCTGCCCTTCCTGGTCCCCGCCGGTCCGCTGCGCGAGGTCTTTCTGCGCGAGCACGGCGACCTGCTGACGCCGGGGTTCTGGCAGGAGATGCAGCGCCGCCAGGAAACCGGCGAGATCCCCGACTTCTACCCCTACCCCCAGACCCGCCGCCTGCGGCTATCGGATCCGAATCCGCAAAGAGAGCGTTGACAGCGCACCGCTGTCATTCCGAGGCCCGGCCACACCGCCGTCTGCCTTTCGCGCGGACGGCCTCAGGGCCGAGGAATCTACTGTCGGTCAGCTGGAGGGTGGACGCGGCAGCCGCGCCACACGTGCGGCCACACCATGGCTGGACGGGGCCGGTTCGGGGTGTCGGACTGGCTACGAGCAGACGGAGGATAGATTTCTCAGTCGGCGCCAGAGTGTGGAGAGGCAGACGGTTAGGCGCGGCGCCTCCTTCGAAATGACATGGCTGCGGCGGCGCGGTGGCCATTCCTGCACAGGCCGGGGCGACCGCGGAAGTCGACGTTCGGTGATTCAGGAGGATCCGCGAGCGAGAACCGAGCGGACGAAGTCGGGGAGGGCGCGGATGCTGAAGGGCTTCTGCAGAAAGGCGTCGGCGCCGGCGCCGCGCCAGTGCACGTCGCGCTCGTCGGCGGAGCTGAACAGGACGACGGGGATGTGCTGCAGCGCGTGGTCCATCTTGAGCGCGCGGCAGGCGTCGCGTCCGTCCAGGTCCGGCATCATCACGTCCAGCAGGATCACGTCCGGACGCTCCGTGCGCGCGAGGATGAGCGCCTCGGCGCCGCCGTGCGCGCGCAGCACCCCGAAGCCGGCGTACGCCAGCATGTCGGCCATCAGCGTGGTGATGGCGGGCTCGTCGTCCGCCACCAGCACGCGCGCGGGGGCCACGCCGGGCTCCGTCACCGGGGCAGCGCCAGCCCGGTAAGCACCAGCTCCGAGCGGTCGAACGGCTTCCCCACCCCCAGCCCCTTCGGCGAGATCCTGAATTCGCGCATGGCGTGGTCGTGCGGCCCGGCGCGCATCTTGAGGATCGCCACCATGCGGTGCAGCTCCGACTTCTGCTCCACGAAGCGCAGGTGCAGCACGTTGTCCATCACCGCCGCGAACTCCGGCATCGGCAGGTCGAAGTTGATGCCGGCGATGCGTGTGAGGTCCAGCAGCATCACCGTGGTCACGCCGCGTTGGCGCAGCAGGTTGGCCAGCGCGGAAAGGAACCCCATCTCGCGGCTGGACGGGATCACCGCGTGGCGCACGTCCTCGATGGCGTCGATCACCACGCGCCGGATGCCGTGCTCGTCCACCATCCCCAGCAGCCGCTCCGCGATCTCATCCGCCAGGATCTCCGTGGGCGCGCGCCAGTAGGCGTGGATGGCGCCCGATTCCACCCCGCTCCGGAACGACAGCCCCACGCCGTCCGCCTTGCGGCACAGCGCTTCCGGGCTTTCGTGGAAGCCGATGAAGAGCCCCGGCTCCCCCGCATCGGCGCCTGCGCTGAGGAACGCCATTCCCGTCAGCGTCTTCCCCGACCCTGGCGTGCCGATCACCACCGTCGCCGAGCCGCGCGGCACGCCGCCGCCCAGCATCTTCCCCAATCCGTCGATGGCGAAGTCCACCCGCGGGTCGGCGGCGTCCCCCGTCTCCGTGCCGCCGGCCAGCGCTTCCATCCCCACCGTGAGCGCCTCCAGGCGGGGGAAGATGTGGATCCCCTCCTGGCGGATGGCGAAGGTGTGCCAGCCGCCCACGTGCGGCACGCCGCGCAGCTTCTCCACCGAGATCATCCGCACCGTGCGCAGCCCCACGTCCTCCGCCCGCACGTGCAGGATGCCGTCGGCGATGGTGAAGGTGGGGTCGGAGGAGAGCGATTCCTCCGGGTGCGTAAGCATCAGCGTGGTCACGCCGCTTACGGTGGCCTGCGCCTCCATCTCGTGCATGAAGCGCTGGTACTCCAGCTTCGACGAGGCGGTGATCTTGAGCGCGTGCACGCCGTCCACGATCACCAGCGTGGGGTCGTGGTGCGCCACCAGGCGGCCGATCTCCTCGCGCGCGCCGGTCAGCCCGTCGCGCGCCATCACCGGGTACAGGCTGGCGTAGTAGAACGACCCGGGGACCACGGCCGGGTCGAAGAAGCGGAAGGTGCGCGCCTGCGACAGCAGCGTCTGGTGCGTCTCCACCAGCGCGGTGAGGTACAGCACCCGCCCGCCCCCGCGGATGAGGTGCGCGCCGATCTGGTGCGCCAGCACGCTCTTGCCCGCGCCGGGGCCGCCCAGCACCACGTGCAGCGCGCCGCGGCGCAGCCCTCCGTTCAGCAGGCGGTCCAGCCCCGGCACGCCCGTGGGTATCTGCGCGG